>NZ_JBMDXJ010000001.1:0-8884 GCF_048594945.1 Pseudactinotalea sp.
GCCCTCGTCTACCGCGCCCGCGGCATGAGGCCGGAGGAGGCCGCCGCGCGTGCGGAGGAGCGACTGGCCGAGGCCCTCCGTGGGGCCGAGCCCGAGCTCCATGATTCGCCTGACCACGAGGAGATCGGATCGGCGTGGGGCGCGGCGATCTCCAGCTTCTGCTTCTTCGCCTCGGGCGCGTTGATCCCCGTGCTGCCCTACCTGCTGGGCCTCGATGGCCTGACGGCGGTGCTCGTTGCGGCCGGTCTGGTGGGAGCGGCGTTGATGGTCACCGGGGCGATCGTGGGGGTGCTGTCAGGCGCCCCGCCGCTGCTTCGCGCGTTGCGCCAGCTCGCGATCGGCTGGGGCGCGGCTGCCGCCACCTACGCCCTTGGGCTGCTGTTCGGCACCACCGTCGGCTGATCCCTGCGCTCTCCCAGCCAGCTTTCAACGCTCTTCCGACCCAGCCACGCTCTCAACGCTGAAATGTCCACCGTGCCGTCGTGGCACGGCTCTACCGAATCAGCGTTGAAAGCTGTGTGCCGCCGGATCAGCGTTGAAAGCGTGGCCGTGACGGGAGTGCGTTGAAAGCTCAGGGGGCGGGGAGGGCGGAGACCTTCGCGATCTCCTCCTCGGTGAGCGCGAAGCCGGTGACGTCGAGATTGGCGGCGATGCGGTCGCGGTGGACCGACTTCGGAATCGCGACCACACCGGTGTCGAGGTGCCAGCGCAGCACCACCTGGGTGGGGGTGACGCCGTGCGCGGCGGCCACCTCGGCGAGCACCGGGTCCTCGAGGTTGGTTCGCTTGAACGGGCTGTAGCCCTCGAGGACCACGTCGCGCTCGCGGTGCGCCGCCACGAGGTCGGCGTCGTAGTCGGCAGGGCTCCAGGGGATCTGATTGATCGACGGCGTGACTCCAGTCGCGTCCGTCAGCTCGTCGATCTGGGCGGGTGAGTAGTTGCTGACGCCGATCGCGCGGGCCTTGCCGGCCTGCTGGGCGGCGATCACGTTCTGCCACACGTCGGGGCGCGCTTCCTTGTTCGGCGGCCAGTGCACGAGCCACAGGTCCACGTACTCCAGGCCGAGCTTCGCCAGGGACTCGTCGATGATGCGCGGGGCGTCGTCGACCTCCTTCGGTGGCAGCTTGGTGGTCACGAAGATCTCGGAGCGGTCGAGGCCGGAGTCGGCGACGGCACGCCCCACGGCTTCCTCGTTCCCGTAGGCGCGGGCGGTGTCGATGTGGCGGTAGCCGAGGTCGAGCGCGGTGCGGACCGCCTCGTAGGCCTCATCGTCGGGTGCCTGCCACGTGCCGAGTCCCAGCAGCGGGATCTCGACGCCAGGGCGAAGGGTGACGGTCGGGATGGGATCGCTCATGTGTCCATCCAACACCACACCGCCTGCGGCCTACCGCAGCGAGCTCGACGATCGGGAGGCAGACTGGGACGCATGGACGAACCTCAGCTGAAGCCGATGCCGGAGGACTGGGAGCGCGCGCTCGCGATCGTCGCGCACCCGGACGACATGGAGTACGGCATGTCGGCCGCCGTCGCCCGCTGGACGGCGCAGGGCAAGACCGTCGACTACCTGCTGGTCACGCGTGGCGAGGCAGGCATCGACACGATGGCTCCCGAGGAGACCATTCGGGTACGGGCCGCCGAGCAGCGAGCGGCGTGCGACGCCGTCGGCGCCTCGAACCTGGAGTACCTCGACCACCCGGATGGGACGATCCACGACACCATGCGGCTACGGCGCGACATCGCCGCCGCCGTGCGGCGGCACCGGCCCGACGTCGTGCTCACCACCACGCCCCGCGACTTCTTCCCCGGCGGGATGTACAACATGGCCGACCACCGGATCGTCGGCTACGCCGTGCTCGACGGCGTCCGCGACGCCGCCAACCGCTGGGTCTTCACCGACCTCACCGGACCCGACGGTGAGGTGCTCGAGGCCTGGTCCGGAGTCAGGTTCACCGCGATGGGCGGGTCGATCGAGCCGAGCCACGCCGTCGACGTGACCGACACCCTCGACGCCGCGGTCGCCTCGCTCAAGGCTCACGAGGCCTACCTCGCCGCGCTCGACTGGCACCCGGACCCGGACGAGATGATCCGCTCGTTCGCCACCGAGGCCGCGCCGCGCTTCGGAGGCGTCCCGGCGATCACCTTCGAGGTGATCGGGCTCGCCGAGTAGGTCGCGACCTGGGTCCGCTCAGACCTCGAACTCCTCGACGGCGGCGCCCCGGATCAGGCCGTCGAGCTCGCCCTGGGTGCCCTCGCCACGGAACGTCTCCAGTGCCTCCCGGTCGCGCCACCGCTCGCTCACGTTGATGCGGCCGGGATCGATCGGGTCGGGGCTGACCGAGAAGTCGAGGCAGCCGTCGGTCGCCCGCGCTTGCCGCACCGCATCGAGCGACAGGGTGATCGCGCGGTCGCGGTTGGCCGGTGCCACCTCCAGGTGGCCCACCACCACGATCATCGAGCGCTCAGCCGCTCGAGTGCACGCCGCAGCTTCGGTGCGAGCTCGCGCCCGTCGGCGCCGGAGACCTCCGAGATCGTGCTCGCGGGAGTCCACAGGGTGTCCATCGTGGCCACGGGCGTGCCGTGCGCGAGTACCTGTTCCCCCGGGGTCAGCTCGCGGATCGCGATCGCGGCCACGCGGTCCGGGTGCTCGGTGGCGAACTCGCGGTAGATCATCGGGTCGTGCTGACCGTCGTCGCCCACAAGCACCCAGCGGATCTGCGGGAACTCGGCCCGCAGCCGCCGCAACATCGACCGCTTGTGCTCCTGCCCGGACCGGAACCAACCGGTGTTCGTAGGGCCCCAGTCCGTCATGAGCATGGCGCCCGCCGGGTAGCCGCCGGTCCGCAGCACCTGCACGAGGGTCGGCAGGATGTTCCACGCGCCGGTGGAGAGGTAGAAGGCGGGTGCGCCGGGATGGCGCGCGAGCACCTCGTCGTACATGGCCGCCATCCCGGGCACCACGCGCCGCGCGCTGCCGTGCCGGATGAAGGTGTTCCAGACGGCGATGAACGGCCGCGGGACCGACGTCACCATCACCGTGTCGTCGATGTCGCTGACCAGGCCGACCGTGGCATCGCCGGACACGATCTGCACGCGCGCGGTCTCGGGCCGTGCGGCGCGGGCGGCGATCGTCACGTCGTGCCAGCCCGGTCCGAGCCCGTGGCCGCGGAGCTCGACGTCGATGTACCCCGACCGGTCGGTCTTGGTGCGGTACTCGGTGTCGCCGATCGTGATCGCCACGGGCAGGTAGCCCACCGGCGCGGTGATGTAGGAACGCCAGCCGCGCTGGGCGAACACGGCCTCGGCGAGTTCCTCCGGCGTGGCCGCCGAGTCGGCGTGCGCCTCCGCCTCGATGTGCCGCCCGAGCACCACACGAGCCATCACGCGCACGAACTCCTCGCCGCCGTACCCGATGTACGGGATGGTGCGCGGCCGCCAGCCGCGGGCCTTGAGAAAGGGTGTGAGTCGGCGGTGGAACGAGTCCTCCCAGCGGGCAGCGATGTGGGTCCCGGCCATGCAGCCAGGCTAGCGATCCTCAGCGGCATGGTCGTCCGGGGAGTTCTCCCCTCGTTCGTGATGACGACGGCGGAGGGTTCGCGACACAGTCAGGTTGTGTCAGTCCGTGGAGACAAAATGAGGGGAACGACGATGAGCAAGGTCCGAGGTTGGGTGGCGGTGCTCCTGGGAGCGGCGGTCGTGAGCGCTGTCGGCGCGTGCGGCGTGCAGTCCGGGGCCGATCCGACCGAGGGCTGCACCGACGAGACTCGCACGGCAGGTGAGCCCGGCGATGGCGAACCGCTGCTGACCCTCGGCAGCGAGACGGGCGCGCCGACCATCGTCTACTCCGACGGCGCCGTGGTGATCCCCACCGAGAGTGCCGCCGACCTCGCCGCCGGCGCGGCCGCCGGGCACCTGCAGGTGCCGATGATGATGCCGGGGTACAGCGGAGAAGAGCCGGGTGGCTTCACCGCCGGATGGCTCTCGGAGTGCGAGCTCGAGGCGGTGACCGGACTGGCCGACGACTTGCTGGTCGAAGGCGTCGACTTCGGTGAGCCGATCGTCACCGACTCCGGCAGCACCTCGGTCACGTACGGGGACTTCTCGACGTCGATCTACGCCTTCTCACGCACCGACCCGAGCGACTGGGGCGGCCTCAGCGATCGGCAGAACCAGGCACGGCAGGACCTCGCCGACCTCTGGGACGTCGTCGACAACGCGACCGAGCTGACCGACGAGCTCCCGATCGACCGGTTGTTCATCCGCTTCTACGGCTCGATCTCCGACGACGAGGTCACCGACTGGCCGCTTGAGGCGCCGATCTCGGAGCTGTCCCAGAACGGGTGCGCCACCGTGGCCGATGCCGCCGACATCGAGGCGCTCCTGGACCGGCTCGATTCCGGCGAGGAGCTGCTCGAGGACACTGACTGGCGCCTGGCGGTGGTTGCGGCAGCGCCGGGCGTGTCTGACTGCGAGGGGTGAGGCAGCTCGTCAAGCTCGTCAGAGCAGACCCGAGGCGAGCACGAAGATCGCCAGGCCGTGCGTGAGCGTCGAGCCCACGATGCCGGCGCGCAGCCTGACGAGCCCGCAGACGAGTCCTTCGACCAGGACGAACACGATGAGCGGGAGGCCGACGTCCGTCACGATCATCGCCAGGTGCAGGTGTCCGGCGGCAAAGAGCACACCGGTGGCCAGCGCTGCTCGCAGTTCGGCCCGCCGAGCCGTCTCGACCCCGCCATCGGACACGAGCGCGTCGTAGAGGTAACCGCGGAACAGCAGTTCCTCCAGCGCGTTGCCGACGAGAGCCATCGCGAGCAGCGCGGGCAGAGCTGACAGCGCGACAGCACCCCCACGTTGTTCGTTGGGTGTGCCCCGGCGGAGAAGCGCGAACGGGGTCACCACGACCACCGCTCCCAGGACGCCGAGCAGAAGCGACCGCCCGAGGTGCTCTCCCTGCCAGACCAACCGGCGCCGCGCCTGGGCGCCGAAGCCCCACAGCAGCAGGACGATGGTGGCGGCGCTCATCGCGGCCAGCAGCCAGTACGCGATCGGCTCGGCCCCGAACCGTAGCCAGGCGGCACCGTTCGCAGTGGCACCGAACTCCCACAGACCCGACGTCGTCATCGCGTCCCGCACGAACAGGAAGCCCATGATGGCGACGACCACCCGGATCCCGATGTGCCGGGCCGGGATCATCGCGATGGCGACGACCACCAGGGAGAACCCAGGCGCGATCCCGACGAGGTACTCGACGAACGTCGTCACACTCCGATGATGGCAGAGGTGGCTCGGACAGCCGAGACGTCAGCCGAAGTCAACACCTTGCGCGAGCGGCAGCTCGGTCGAGTAGTTGATCGTGTTGGTGGCGCGCCGCATGTAGGCGCGCCACGCGTCGGAGCCGGACTCGCGGCCGCCGCCGGTGGTCTTCTCGCCGCCGAACGCACCGCCGATCTCGGCTCCGGAGGTACCGATGTTGACGTTGACGATGCCGCAATCCGAGCCGTCGGCGGCCATGAACCGCTCAGCCTCACGCTGATCGAGCGTGAAGATCGAGCTGCTCAGACCCTGCGGCACCGCGTTGTGCATCGCGATCGCCTCGTCGAGGTCGTCGTAGGACATCACGTACAGGATCGGCGCGAACGTCTCGCGGTGCACCACCTCCGACTGCGCGGGCATCCGCACCAGTGCGGGGGAGACATAGGCGGCACCGGGGGCACCGTCGACGTCGACCGGCTTCCCGCCCACGATCACCTCGCCGCCCTCGGCCTGCGCGTGGTCGAGCGAGGCGAGCATGCGCTCGCGGGATGCCTCGTTCACCAGCGGCCCCACCAGCGTGGTCTCGGCTCGCGGGTCACCGATCGGGAGGTTCTCGTAGGCGCGAGACAAGCGTTGGACGACGTCGTCGACGATCGAGGAGTGCACGATCAGCCGGCGCAGCGACGTGCACCGCTGCCCCGCGGTGCCGACCGCCGAGAACACGATGCCCCGCACCGCCAGGTCGAGATCCGCGCTCGGCGCGACGATCGCGGCGTTGTTGCCGCCCAGCTCGAGCAGGCTGCGCCCGAAGCGCGCGGCCACCACCGGGCCGACCTCGGCGCCCATGCGCTCCGAGCCGGTCGCCGAGAGCAGCGCCACATCCTGGTGAGCGACCAGTGCCTCGCCCGCCTCGCGGGCTCCCAGCACGACGGCGGAGACCCCCTCGGGTGCACCGGCCTCGGCGAGCGCCCGGTCCAGCAGGGTGGCGCTGGCCAGCGCGGTCAACGGGGTCATCTCCGAGGGCTTCCACACCACGGTGTCACCGCAGACGAGCGCGATCGCCGTGTTCCAGGCCCACACCGCGGCGGGGAAGTTGAAGGCTGAGATCACGCCCACCACGCCGAGCGGGTGCCACGTCTCCATCAGCCGGTGCCCGGGCCGCTCCGAGGGCATCGTCTGCCCGTACAGCTGCCGCGACAGCCCCACGGCGAAGTCGCAGATGTCGATCATCTCCTGGATCTCACCGCGCGCCTCGGCGGTGATCTTGCCCGCCTCGAGGGTGACGAAGGTGGCCAGGTCGTCCTTGTGCTCGCGCAGCGCCTCGCCCCAGGCCTTGACGACGGCGCCCCGCGCCGGCGCCGGGATCGTGCGCCAGGTGAGGAACGCCTCGTGCGCCGTGGCGACGGCGGCGTCGACCTCGCCGGCGCCCGCCTGCGGGAGCGTCGCGATCGTCTCACCCGACAGAGGTGAGCGGACCTCAAAGGAGGCTCCGCCGTCGGCAATCGTGGGGAGCTCGATGCCGAGGCTCGACAGAGCTTCGGTGGCGGCGGTGGCGACGTCGGTTCCGGCGGTGAGAGTCACGGTGGTTCTCCTTAGTGAGTCCGCGAAAGGGAGCACATGTGTCGAAAGGGAGCGGCCGGCCGTGCCCTATCGACACGCTTGCGCCCTGTGGGTGGGAGTTAGGGGGCGAGGGAGACCTGCTGCTGGGCGGCATACAGGTCGAACGGATCGTTGAGGTCACGGCCGAGCGCGCCGGCCATCCAGTCGGCATCGAGCACGGTGGCTTCCTGGGTGGTGTCCTTGGCGCCGTCGGAGGTCAGGTTGGACTGGAAGATCCCGGCCGCGCTCGCGGGCAGGAAGTCCTCGTAGACGATCGGCGTGCGAGCGCCGTCGGGGGAGTAGGTGAAGTAGGCCAGCTCACGCTCGGCGAGGCCGTCCTCGGTACTCGGGAAGTCGCGCTGCCACAGCTCGCGCAGCACCTCCTGGCGGCCCTCCGCCGTCGTTACCCCGCGCTCGGCGTACAGCTGCTTGGCCTCGACGATCACGCGGTCGTAGATGTCGCGGCCGGCGCGGGTGAGCGCGATGCCGCGGGCCTCGACCTCGCCGAAGCGGACGCGGAGGGAGTCCTTGCTGATCGAGCCGTCGGGCATCCGGAAGGTGCGCGGCTCGGCGAGCGCACGGAACGAGGTCTGCCGCAGCAGCACATCCGGGCCCTCCCAGCGAGGCGGGCCCTGGATGTCGTCGATCATCGTGATCCCGCGGGCTTCCATGCGCTCGTAGAGGGCGTCGATGTCGAGCACGCGCGGAGTGAGGTGGTTGATGTGGGTGGAGCCCACGCCGCCGATGTCAGCGGCAACCGCACTGACCTGCTCCAGCTCGTCGTACCAGGCGCGTTCGACCGGCTCGGGCGAGAGCTCGAAGACCGCGGTGGCCAGCTGCAGGAACCGCTCGGCGTGCTCGCCAGGCAACCCGCGCTCGGCCTCCGCGCGGTCAGCGAGCGCCAGCAGCTCGGGGCCGAAGATCTCGCGGCGGGACAGGAAGTTCTCAAGCCGGTGCTGCAGGTCCTCGGAGAAGAACCGGCGGTCGCTGGGCGTGATCACGGAGGTGAACACGCGGAACGGGTTCTTGGCGAGCTCGTCCGCCTCGATCGGGCGGAAGGCGGTCGAGACCACCGGCACCGCCGAGGTGGCCGCCTCGCGTAGGTCGTAGAAGCCGACCGCGTGCATCCCGATCGCGCCGAACACCCGGGCCACCTGCGACATCTCGGCGGGCGTGCCGAGCCGGATCGCGCCGTGCCGCTCAGCCGTGACCCGGTCGATGCTGCCGAGTCGCTGTGCTGCGTCCGGGTCCTGCGCCATCACATCGGCGTTGACCTCGTGACTGACGTCGAGCAGCGTGGTGTAGGCGGGCACCTCCACGCCGTACATGTCCGACAAGCTCCGTGCGAACGCCGCCCGCAGCTGCCACTGCTCGACAAACCCTCCGGAACCCACCGCGACCCCTCTCCTCGCTGAACGCGCGGTATCTGCTGCTCTCGCGCCGGGAACGGCACGTACTCCGCGCTCGGCGCTGCGAAACGGCAGGGAAGCCGCGTTCGCCACTGCGCCATTGTGCACCCCAGGTCCACCATGTGGACACCCGCCCACGCCTCGGGCGGCGGTGTCTCAGGCGCTGGCGCGTGGGTCGCCGTGTGGTGACGGCGCGAACTCGGCGGGAGGTGGATGGAGCGGGTGCGGTCAGTGGTCGCGGTAGAGGCAGAAGGGGTGGCCGTCGGGGTCGAGGAGCACGCGTACGTCCTGCTGCGGCTGAAACTCGGCGAGCGTGGCGCCGAGGGCGAGCGCGTCCTCGACAGCGGGTTCCAGCTCTCTGACGCCGATGTCGAGGTGCATCTGCATCTGCTGGGTGCCGGGCTCGCCGGGCCAGACCGGCCGCACGTGCGTCTCCTCGAGCTGGAACGCAAGGTTGCTCGTGGTGGGCGTGCCGGAGGGATCGCGCATCACCATCGTCACCCAGGTGGGGTCGCTGCTGCTGATCTCCCAGCCGAGCAACGTCGAGTAGAAGTCGGCGAGCGCCACTGGGTCAGGGCTGCCGAGTACGGTGCCGACCCAGCTCGTGAAACCGCGGATCCCGGCCA
>NZ_JBMDXJ010000010.1:0-5474 GCF_048594945.1 Pseudactinotalea sp.
CGCCGAGGCCACCTCATCGACCTGGCCGCGCAACTTCTTCGCGATCGGCGCCGCGAGCAGCGGCACGACCACGCCGGCCAGCGCCCCGCCTGCGACCACCTCGTAGAGGACGTTCGGCAACAGGTTCGCAGCCGCGTAGGCGTCACCGGTCACGGTCGGGCCCACGGTGGCCGACTGCGCCATCCACCGCCCGAAGCCCAGCACCCTGGAGATCACCGTGAGTACGGCGATCGACCCCGCGGCGCCCGCGACGCCGGCGAGCAGCGAGCGGCGCCGGGCCTGCTGCTCGGTCACCCCGCGCGCTGCCAGTCGTCGATCGCGCGCAACCACGGTGTCCGGGCGATGATCTGCGTGAAGCTGACCTTCTCGCTGAGCAGCACCAGGCTCACCACGACCACCGTGGCGACGTGTCGGACCCGCGCGAGAGGTACCAACGCGAGCGCCGTACCGGCGACCGCACCGAGCGCGTTGGCGCCGGCGTCCCCGAGCATCGTCTCCTCGGCGAGGTCGCCCTCCCACGACGCCGCCACGGCACCCACACCGGCCGCTGCCACCGCGCCGCTCGGGCCGGGTACCACCGCCAGCGGCGCACAGATCGCGCCGACCAGCTTCAGCGCGCGACCGGGTCGCAGGTCGAACAGGTTGACGAGGTTCGCGGTGCCGGCGATCAGGATCCCGGACACGCCCACATCCACGGTGCGCGCGAGCCATCCGCCGTCGGCGCTTCGGCGCCCGTAGCCGGTCGCGATCCCTGCCGCGGCCAGCGCGGCCGATGAGATCCCCACCAGCTTCAGCAGCCCGGTGGTCACCTCGCCGTCGCCGAGGGCTCGGACGTGACCACGTAGGCCCTTCGACGTCGACGTCGTGTCGGCGTCATCGAGGGCTCCGAGCACGCCCCCGGTCGCGGCCACCAGCGCGGCGCCCGCACCAGCCGCGCCACCGGTCGCGACTGCCCCGGACACGGTGCCGGCGGCCGTGGCCACCCCGCCGAGCAGATCGACCTCGTTGCTACGAAAGTTGGTGCGCTGCCAGCGCGCGCGGCCACCCGGTGGGCGTGAGCGGAGCACCGCTGCGGTCCCGGCCGTCACAGCGGCAGCAAGCAGACCTACTGCGACGCGGTTCACTCGGTGGCCTCCTCGGTCGCGTCATCACCGGAGTCGGTCCCGTCGGTCGGTTCTGCCTCGGCGTCGGCGTGGGGATCGTCCTCGGGCAGCTCCGGCACCACCGGCAACACCGACTCCGCGTCGGCGGACGTGCCGTAGTGCCCGGGACCAGCGTCGCGTGACAGTGCCGAGAGCGCCAGCACTGCGGTGATCTGGCCGCTGACGTAGTCGACGCTGTCAACAGTGCTCACGGCCGCAGCCGCCTCGTCGTTCGCCCGGATCGCCGCGATCAGGTCGCCCGGACCGGTGGCGGTACCGGCCACGACGGCGTTCGTGCCTGCGAGGCCGGTGACGGTCGCGGTCTGGATCCCGAGATAGGACGCGTCAGGGTCGGAGTCGACCACGGGCGCCGGGGCGACGACCAGCACCACATCGGCGGGGGCCGTCGGCGCCTGCTGCTCCGCGACCAGGTCCGCCTCGCGAAGCGATCCGTAGAACCCGCTCGCCACCTCGCTGAGCTGATCGACATCCGTCGCGTCACGCTGCGTCAGCGCCTGCCCGAGCACCAGACCCAACACCTGTGACGTGGCTGTCTCGGCCGGTGGCGGCACCGTCATCTGCGCAGCGAGATCCTTCGCCGTCGCATCGCGCAGCGCCGCGTCGGCAGGATCGATCCAGCGCTGCGTCAGGCGCACGTGTCCCGCCACGGTGCCGCCCGCCTGCGCGACCCGCTCGAGCAGCGCCTCCGTCATCGCACCATCGGCGTCAGCGGTCTCGACGACCGCGACCTCGACGCCGGTGAGCATCTCCTCGAGCAGCTGCTGCGACGTCGCGTCCACGAAGGTGCCGAGCTCCTCGCCTCGCTCCTGAGACTGCTCCAGCTGGACGCGCAGCTCCTCCTTCTCCTGGCGCAGCTGCTCGATCTGCACCGTGAGCTGGTCGCCGATCGAGCCCTGCAACGGTCCGGCGCCGAGCACGACGCCGACCGCGAGCGCCAGGAACACGGCGATCAGCGAGACGATGTGATAGCGGAAGTCGATCATGGGCCCTCGTACGGTTGTGGCAGCGGCGCGAGCGCCGCCGTCAGAAGATCGCCTCGAAGAGGCTACGGAACCAGGACAGCAGGTCGTCGAGCCGTGCGAGGACGACGGCGAACAACGCCTGTCCGGTCGGGGTCACCGCTAGTGCGGTCACCAGCGCAGCGAACCCTGCCAACAACAGGAGGCCGACCTGCACACTGGAGACGCGGTGCTCGTACAGCCGGGAGACGCCCTTGGCATCGATCAGTTTGCCGCCCACGCGTAACCGGGTGAGGAACGTCGACGCCATGCCGCTACGCCCCTTGTCGAGGAACTCGACCAGGGTCTCGTGCGTGCCGACCGCGACGATGAGCTCGGCACCCTTGTCATCGGCGAGCAGCATCGCGACGTCCTCGCTCGTGCCCGTGGCCGGGAACACGACGGGCTCGACGCCGAGCTGCTCGACACGGTCCTGCCCGGGCGCGCGACCGTCACGGTAGGCGTGCACCACGATCTCGGCGCCGGAGGTGAGCGCCTTGTCCGAGACCGAGTCCATGTCGCCCACGATCATGTCGAGCTTGAGCCCGGCTTCCAGGATCGCGTCGGCTCCGCCGTCGACGCCGATCAGCAGCGGCCGGTACTCGCGGATGTACGGCCTGAGCATCGCGAGGTCCTCCTTGTAGGAGTAGCCCCGCACCACGATCAGCACATGCCGGTCGGCGATCTCCGTGGCGATCTCCGGTACGCCGACGCCGTCGAGCAACAGCTCCCGCTCGCGGCGGATGTAATCCATGGTGTTCGTGGCGAACGCCTCGATCTGCTCCGACAGCCCCTCTCTCGCGTGCGCCAGGTCCGCCGCGATGGTCTCCTCGGACTGACGGGTGCCCTCGGCGATCACCGATCCCGTGGCGTCGAACACGGTGGCCTCGTCGATACGGACGCGGTCCCCCTCGGTCAGCTGCATCACGGCAGGACCGAGGTCGTCGATGAGCGGGATGCCGGCGGACACGAGGATGTCGGGTCCGAGGTTCGGGTACCGGCCCGAGGTTGATCGGGCGGCGTTCAGCACGGCGGAGGGCCCGACCTTCACCAACGCCTCGGCCGAGACCCGGTCGATGTCGACGTGATCGATCACCGCGACGTCGCCCGCCTCCAGCCGCTTGGTGAGGGTCTTCGTCGAGGGGTCCACGCGGACGCGCCCGAGCGAGGCATCCTCGTGATCTCGGGCGCGCTGACGTCGGGACAACAGCGGGCGCATTGCCGCTATCGTCGCACGTCGGCGCGTTCTGGCCGCTCCAACAGCTCGGCGGCATGCCTGCGTGCTGCCTCGGATTCCTCGCCGGAGAGCATGCGCGCGAGCTCCCGCTCCCGGTCGGCGCCCGTCACCTCGTGCACGGTCGTGGCCACCCGATCGCCGTCGCTGCTCTTGCTCACCACGAGCTGGGTGTCGGCGAACGCAGCCACCTGTGCGAGGTGCGTCACGACGACCACCTGGGTGTGCTGAGCGAGATCCGCCAATCGCCGCCCCACCTCGGTCGCGGCGCGGCCACCCACGCCGGAATCGACCTCGTCGAAGACGAACACCGGAAGCGTGCCCGTCGCGGCGCGGCGGCTCGCGAGGGCGACCTCCAGCGCGAGCATGATGCGCGAGAGCTCACCGCCGGATGCGCCCTTGGCGATCGGGCGTGCCGGTGCGTCCGGGTGAGGCTGCAGCCGCAGCTCGACGTCCTCGGCGCCGTTCGGCCCGATCTCCGGGCGCGGCAGCAGTTCCACCTGCAGATGCGCGCCACGCATCGCGAGCCCGTCGAGCTCGGCATCGACCTGGGTGGTGAGGCCGCTCGCCGCAGTGCAGCGATGCTCCGTGACAACGGCGGCAGCGGTCCGCTCTCGTTCTCTCGCCTCGGCGACGCGGTGCTCAAGGGCCTCACGGCCCGAGCCGGGCGCAGTCAGTTCGGTCACCCGCGCCCGCGCGGTCTCGGCGTACGCGAGCACCGGGAGCAGCGGGTCCGGCTCGTCCGCGCTGCCTCCGTAGCTGCGCACGAGGTCGGTCAGGGCCGCACGGCGCTCGTGCACGGCGGCGAGTCGCTCCGGGTCCGCTTCGAGGGAGGCGGCGTAGGAGCCCGTCTCGGTGACGACGTCGTTGAGCAGGTGGATCGCCTCGGCCACCCGCTGCGCCCAGTCGCCCAACGTGGCGTCGTGGGCCGCTCCGGACTCCAGGGCACGCCGGGCGGCATCCAGTGCGAGCATCGCGCCGCCGGTTCCGCCATCCTCGTCGTCGAGCGCCGCACGCGCGGTCGTAGCCGCCTCCAGCAACGCCTCGACGTTGTCGAGCCGCTCGGTCTCGCCGCGGAGCTCGTCGAGCTCGCAGGCGACCGGCTGCACTGCGTCGATGCGCTCCAGAGCGGCCTCGAGCTGCTCGAGCTCGGCTGCCCGGGCAGCGACCTCGCCGTCCCAGCGCTCCAGCTCGGCCTCGAGCGCGCGTCGCCGTTCGTGGGCGGTGGCGAGCTCCGACAGCGCCGCGGCCTGCTGCTCGCCCGCGTAGGCGTCGAGTGCAGCTCGCTGCTGCGCGGGAGCGCGCAGCCGCACCTGGTCCGACTGACCGTGCACGGTGACCAGCTCGGCCCCGATCTCGGCGAGCACTCCCATCGGGACCGAGCGCCCGCCCAGGTGGGCACGGGAGCGTCCTTCGGCGGCGACAGTCCGGACCACCACGAGCTCGCCCTCGTCGAGCATCGCCCCGGCGTCCTCGGCGATGGCGACCGCGTCGCCGGCCGGGACCAGCCTGCCCTCGACCGCGGCCTGCTTGGCGCCGGGGCGCACGGCCGCGGGATCGGCGCGCCCCCCGAGCAGCAGTCCGAGACCGGTCAGCAGCATGGTCTTGCCCGCGCCCGTCTCCCCCGTGATCGCTGTGAGCCCGGTGCCGAGCTCGATCGTGGCGTCAGCGATCACCCCGAGGTCGGTCAGGCGCAGCTCGCGGATCACGAGCCGCCACCCCGCCAGCCGGAGACGGGCAGGTCGAACTTGCGCACGAGACGATCGGTGAACGGAGCCGTGTGCAAACGGGCCAGCCGCACCGGTTCAGCACCGCGCACGACCTCGATGTGCGAGCCCGGCGGTGCGTCGATGCGACGGCGCCCGTCGCACCACACCTGGGCCCCGGAGTAGCTGCGTGCGAGCACCTCGACCGCCATGGTGGAGGTCGGAGCCACCACGAGTGGCCGCGCGAACAACGCATGCGCGCTGATCGGGACCACGAGCATCGCCTCGACGTCCGGCCACACCACGGGCCCACCTGCCGAGAAGGCGTAGGCGGTCGAGCCGGTCGGCGTGGCCAGCACCACCCCGTCGCAGC
>NZ_JBMDXJ010000100.1:0-10685 GCF_048594945.1 Pseudactinotalea sp.
CCCGCCGCGTGTTTCTCCGCGACCGGAGGGGCCGGGCCCCCGGCGGCGGCCCGACTCGGAATCCCGTTCATCTACGAGATGCGGGGGGCCGAGGACCTCATGCGTACGGCCGCGCATCCGCCGTACGCCGACAGTGACGACTGCCGATTCCTCATCGCTGCCGAGACGGAGACCTGCCGCCGAGCCGATCACGTCTTCGTCATCACCGATGCCCTCCGCGAAGAGATGGTGGCGCGTGGTGTCCCGCGCGAGAAGATGACTGTGGTTCCCAATGGCGTCCACGTCGAGGAGTTCACGCCCGCACCCCGGGATGAGGAGCTTGCTGCTGAGCTGGGCTTCACGGGAAAGACGGTGATCGGTTACCTCGGTGGCTTCCCGCACTACGAGGGTCTCCGGTTGCTCGTGCGCGCGGTCGCCGAGCTCCATGCGCGACGCGACGACTTCAAGGTGCTGATGGTCGGGGACGGGCAGCAGGACGGTTCGCTGCGGCGAGATGTCGTCGAGCTGGGGTTGTCCGACGTCGTGACGTTCACCGGGCGGCTACCGCACCACGAGATCCCGCGCTATCTGTCGGTCACCGACATCACCCCGTTCCCGCGACTGCCGCTGCAGGTATGCGAGCTCATCTCACCGATGAAGCCGTACGAGGCGATGGCGATGGCGAAGGCGGTGGTTGTCTCTGATGTCGCCGCGTTGGCGCGGATCGTGCATGACGGCGAGACGGGTCTGGTCTTCGCCAAGGGCGACGTGAAGGATCTGGCGGCCAAGCTCGACCGGCTCGTCGGCGATCCTGAGTTTCGTGGGCGCCTCGGTGTGGCCGCTCGCGAGTGGGTCGTGGACAAGGGTGCCTGGAGCAGCGTCGCCCAGCGGGTGGATCGCGCCTACCGTTCGTTCCTCCCCGGTCCGCTGACAGCAGATGGTGAGGCCGCGTGACATCGCTTCTCCGTCGGGCTCGCCAGCGCCTGCGGGCGACCGCCACGGTGCTGCTGCACGGACCGGGAGGGCTGTCAGGGCCGCGCCTGGCGACGCGATTCGGTGAGGCCGCCGGACCCGCGGGACGCCGCCGGCTCGTCGTTCAGAAGCACGACTCGGCGGAGGCGATCACCGGTCGCCACCCTGCTTTCGAGGCTGCTGGCGTCGCACCGCCCCGTGCAGCGCGCGATCGGTTCGCGCGTGCACTGAGCACGGATCTGACGTGGTGGCACGCGCTCCAGGAGCCGTCATCGACCGACCCGGAGCAACCGGTCTCGGTTCCGCACCGGATCGACGAGTGGGCCGAGAGCGACCCGTTACTCGGCTTCGCGACCGGCTTCTACCGGGCGCATCTCGTGGGTCCTGGCTCCAGCGCGGACCATGTCGTGGCAGCAGCGCTGTCCGGTACGCCGTCGTATGGGCTCGCGACAACGGTTGCCGATCTTCCCGAGACAGTTCGGGACCTCGTCACGATTGTCGATGGGGTGGCGGATCTGCGAGACAGGGTCCTCCCGCTGTTGTTCCAGGATGAGCTGTCCGATCGCTCTTCGCTGTTGGTGCGCCGGCGAGCCACTCGACATCTCGCCGCGACAGAACCTGCTCCTCTCGTGTCGGTGGTGGTCCCGAGCAACCGCCCGCACCAGATGGCGAACGTGTTCGCGAACGTCGGGCGCCAGCGCCACCCCGTGGAGCTGGTGCTGGTGCTCCATGGCATCGATCTCGACGAGAACGACCTTCGTGAACGAGCGAATCAGGCGGGCGTGACGCGACTGGTCATCGTGCCAGCCGACGTCAGCCTCACTCTCGGTTTGTGCATGAACCTTGGCATCGAGGCTGCCTCCGGCAGCTATGTCGCCAAGGTGGACGACGACAACTACTACGGCCCAGAGTTCGTCGGTGATCTCGTAGACGCTGTGGCATGCTCTGGGGCCGACATCGTCGGAAAGTGGGCGCACTTCGTTTGGTTGAGATCGTCCGGAGCCGTCGTGCTGCGATACCCGGACGCCGAGTATCGGCGGGAGCGTCGGGTGCAGGGTGGCTCGATGCTCTTCTCGACGGACGTGGTGCGCAGCCTGCGGTTCAGCGACATCCCGCGTGCGGTCGACAGCGACATCCTCGACCGGGCGCTTGAGCGGGGCTACCGGATCTACTCAGCGGATCGCTACAACTACGTGAGCGTGCGTGGGACCGATGTCAGTCAGCACACGTGGCAAGCGAGCGATGCCAGCTTCTTCACGAAGCGCGGAAGCCTCGTGTTCTATGGGGACCCCGCGGCTCACGTATCGGTGTGAGCGCTTGCCGTTGGTGTCTACTGTTCGACCGCGTCGATCAACTGCTCTCTCATGAGTCCTGACGCGGTTCGCACGTACGTGTCTGTGATGTGTCCGCCCTGGCGCCACACGAGCACGTTGCCGATCACCGGCGGGCAGACCGTGGACGGGCAGATGATGTCTGTGTAGTCGATGATCTCGGCGCCGACCCGTTCGGCGGCCTCGGTCTGTACCGCGGCTGCGCTGCCATCGATGCCCTCGTCGGTCGGGAAGGCGCATGTAGCGATGTCGTCCGGGTTCTCGGCGACGCACTCCCACACGTTGCCAGGCGGCTCGGGGACCTCGAGCACGACTCCGACTCGGATGTCGTTCTCGATCAATGTCCCCCAGTAGTCGGCAATGCCGTCGACCATTGCCTGCTCTGTCGGCTCCTCGGCTCCGGGCGCATAGCCTGTGCGGGCGCCCTGTGACGTGAGTACGACGTCCGGCTGGAGCTCAAGCAACTGAGTCAGGACCGTCGCGCTCCACTCGGTGCACTCGGTGTAGACGCCGCCCTGGCGGGAGTTGGAGTTCGGGCCGAAGACGCACGCAGACTTCGTCATGGAGACGACTCGCCACCCGCGTTCGGTCGCGATCTCCTCGAAAGCAGACTCCCACTGCAGGATCTTGGAGTCGCCGACGACTGCCACGACGGTGTCCGACTCGGGGTCGCCGTACTCGCAGAGGACTGGGTCCGGTGAGTCCTGGGCGACCTGGCAACCTTGTTCGTAGGCGTCCGGAACGTCGTCAGGTGCATCCAACGCGGCAGGGGTGAACCACTCAACCTCCGCAAGGCTCTCCGCCGTGCCGTCGCCGCCGGACGTGGCGGGGGCATCCGGCTCCAGGACGGCCGCTCCCAGTGCCTCGTCGGAGCCCCCGGCGCCGTCGTCTGGTCGTGTCGCGGTGCTTGGGACTGCGAGGGAGAGCACGAGACCGGCAACGACGCCGATCAGGGTGAACGTCGCGCCGAGGGAGAGGGTGTACCGATTGGACGCCGACAGCGAGGGAGCGAACCGGATCGGATTCTCCACGAACCGGTAGCACAGGTAGGCGGGGATGAAGGCGACTGCCATGACGAGCAGGCCCTTCTTGGTGCCGAGTTCGCCCCAATAGGCGGTGGCGGCGATCAGCAGGGGCCAGTGCCACAGATAGAGGGAGTATGAGAGTCCGCCGATCCAGACGGCCGGACGCCAGGAGAGCAGCACGGCTGGGCCTGCCTTGCCTGCGGCGAAGCCGGCCACGATCACGGCGGCTGTGCCGAGCGTGGGTGCGAGCGCGTGGTAGCCGGGCCACGGCGTCGAGGACGAGAACACCAAACCGGACAGGCCGATCGCGAGCAGTCCTGCCCAGCCGAGCACGGCGGCGCCGATCCGCGGGAGCCTCGGCCAGATCGCCGATCCGATCGCGACGAACGCGCCGATCCCGAGTTCCCAGAGCCGAGTCGGGGTAACGAAGAACGCTGTGGCTGGTCCCGTGCTGGTGAGGTAGACCGAGTACGCCAGGGACGGCAGCACGATGACCAGAATGCCGAGGGTCATCACGGCGCGGAGTCGGGCAGCAGCCCGACGGCGCACCCACCACGCGATCACGACCAGTAGCAGCGGCCAGACGATGTAGAACTGCTCCTCGACCGCGAGGGACCAGAAGTGCTGGACGGGCGAGACACCGACGTCTTCGGCGAGGTAGTCGACAGAGCGGGCGGCGAGCTGCCAGTTCACCACGTAAAGAGCAGCGGCGACGATGTCGGTCCCGAAGGTGCGCCAGTCGATCACGCTCACCGTCAGCCAGGTCAAGAAGGCAGTCACCACGAGTACGACTGCCGTCGCTGGGAGCAGGCGCTTGGCTCGGCGCGCATAGAACCGTGCGAGCGAGATGCGCCCGGACTTCTCAATCTCGCGGATCAGCAGGCCGGTAATGAGGAAGCCTGAGATCACGAAGAACACGTCGACACCGACGAAACCGCCGGTGAGCTGGTCAAGTCCACCGTGGTAGAGGAGCACGAGCCCGATTGCGACGGCTCGCAGGCCCTCGATGTCTGGCCGGAAGCCCTGGGCGCCGCGGTGTCCCTGCCCCTCGCGCTGCTGGGTGGGCGGGGAGGGCTGCTTCTCAGATATCGACATGGGTCCAGGGCTCTCCGAAGAACAACTCGGCCGAAGGCTTGGCGAGCAACTCGCTGTCCGTGATCTTCCAGGTATGGCCATCAACCTTCGCGCCGCGGACCGACACGAAGTTGTAGCGATCGGCCGAGTAGACGGTTCCGCCCACTGAGGCGACCTTCTCGAGGAAGGTCGTGTCCACGCGGCGCGGAAGATCCTCGAAGTGGAGCGCCGAAGCGACGGAGCGTGGGAGTACGAGCGTGCCACCCTGAACCAGGCGCGTGAGCCTGTTCTCCGCCTGCGGGAACCGGAGGAAGGTGGCGCCGCTCGCCTCCAGGTGGGTGAAGTGTGCCCACTTGCCCGCGACCTCGGCGCCGCTGAAATCGAATGTCGCGAGGAGGTCGCTCAGGTAGTGGGTTCCGTAGAAGTTGTCGTCGTCCATCTTCGCGACGTACTCGCCGTCGGCGGCGTCGACGCCGAGATTCATGAGTGAGCCGAGCGTGAGGTCGGCATCCGCGGCGATCAGGTGGAGGTCGGTCACGCCCAGGTCCTGCGCCAGAGCGGCCGTGTCCGCATCGGCGGTGAAGCCGTGGGTGATGAGGACCAGCTGAACCTGACCGTGAGACTGGCGCGCGACGAACTTCAGCACGTGGCCGATCTGGCTGGGGCGCATCGTCGGGACGATGGCCGTGACGGGCCGCGCACGACGTGGCGTGGCGAGGGCCAGGTCCGCCAACAACTCGTCGACGGCGACCGTGGTCGATTGCTCGCTGAGGACGCGGCGCACCCCCACCTGGGCGACCCGGCGCCGCAGCTCGGCGTGGGTGGTCAGCGACCTCAGGCGCTGCGCGGCCGTGTCAGGCGTGTCGACCACCTCGACCGCGGACGAGATCGCCTGCACGCCAGGATCCGACGCCACGAGGACGGTCCCTTCGGCGAGCAGCTCGAGCGGACGATCGGGCGTGGTGCCGCTGCCGCGGACGACCACGACCGCGTACGACCGTTCGCTGCGCTCCGGTTGGCCGAGCAGGCTTCCGAGCTCATCGAGGACGGGGTCGGGCCCGCTCGTCAGGTGCGCCACGGGGGCACGGGGTCCTGTCGGCTGCATCGGGTTGTGCATGCGCGGCTGCACGCCCGGATCGAGAACGCGAGCGTCCGCACCCTGATAGTCCTGGCGGCGGTCAGCGGAGCGGAGCAGCAGTCGGTCAGCGTGGGTGCCGAACGGGCAGATGGCAGAACCGGCATCGCTGGTGTCCCAGACGGCGGTCGGTGCACCGACGGTCGCAGCAGCGGAAGCAAGGCGCTCGGCCATGGCCGGATCCTCGGGTGGCCAGCCGATCAGGACGAGATCGAGATCGGGCGGGAGAGTCCCGCCGTCCCACTCCAGCTGCTCCCACTCAGGACGCAACGTCTCGGTGAGGCACTGGTCGGCGTGCACCAGGACCCGCACGCCGCGGGGGCCAGGTCCCTCTCCGCGGGACGGCCGCCCAGCTGACCTTCCTGCGCTGCCTGGCGCATGCCACGCCTGGCCGAGGTGCCGACGCCATCCGCGGAGCCGACTGGGATGCGTGATCAGATCAGCAGTGGCTCGCAGCACGTTGAGCGCGCGCGGCACCCTCACTTCTCCCTGAGAAAACCGGAGATGACCCCAGCGACGCGGTCACCGGCCTTGCCGTCCCAGAGTGGCGGCGTCGGCCACGTCTGTGGGCGTCCCACAGCCAGGGTCGCGGCGGTGACCTCAGCGAGGGTCTCCCGGGTGACCAGCTGGTTGGTGCCGTGGGTGATGGTGACCGGACGCTCGGTGTTGGGGCGCAGAGTCAGGCATGGCACACCGAGAACGGTCGTCTCCTCCTGCACACCGCCGGAGTCGGTGACCACCAGATCGGCGCCTCGGACCAGGCCCATGAAGTCGAGGTAGCCGAGCGGGTCCACGATCCTCATGCCGGGGTGGTCGAACAGGCCCGCGCCACGAAGCCGCTCCCAGCCGCGAGGGTGGAGGGGGAGCACAACGGGAACTTGATCGGCGACGGCGTGCATCGCACGCACCAGGGCGGCGACATCCCCCGGGTCGTCGACGTTGCCGGGGCGATGCAGAGTCGCGACCGCATACGGTCCGTCGAGATCGTGTTCGCTTCGTGCACGGTCGACGTCGAAACGGTCGAGGCTGCCCAGGAGCGTGTCGATCATCGGGTTGCCCACGAGGTGGATCGAGTCGGGATCAGCGCCCTCTCGGGCGAGGTGCGCGATCGCATCCGGGCTGGTGCACAGCAGCAGCGCTGAGAGGCGGTCGGTCACCATCCGATTGATCTCTTCGGGCATCGACAGGTCGAAACTGCGCAGGCCAGCCTCGACGTGGGCGAGCGGCTGTTCCAGCTTCGCCGCCACCAGCGCGGCTGCCACCGTCGAGTTCACGTCGCCGTAGACCACGACGAGCGAGGGTGCACGGTCGGTGAGCACGGACTCGAGCTCGACCATGAGCTTCGCGGTCTGTGTGGCATGCGAAGCGGAACCCACGCCCAGGTTCAGGTCGGGACGAGGGAGATCGAGCTCCCGGAAGAACACTTCGGACATCTTGTCGTCATAGTGCTGACCGGTGTGGACGAGGACCTGATCGATCCCCAGCGCGTCGAGTCCCCGGATGACCGGTGCTGCCTTCGGGAAGTTCGGGCGCGCACCGGTGACGTGCAGCACGGGGCCGTGCATGTAGGTTCCCTCCGGGTCGGAGCCGAGCCCGGCCATGATGCCATACTGACCCGGCCCGAATCAGTGTGCCAGGAGTGTGATCCGTGTCCCTTGATCGGCGTCGGTTCGCGGCTCTCGACGGGTCGCCCCTGGCCGTGGCAGCGATCGCCACGGCCACACTGCGTCGTCATCTCGACGACCACTCGGCGGTCGCCCTGAGCCGACTGCTGCGGGCGGCGCCCTCCGGGGTTCGGACTGTCGTCGCTCGGGCCGCCAGGCGCAGCTCGGGCAGCTGGGCACCGCTCGCGCTCGCTGCGGCCGGCCACCGGGAGCAAGCCACCGCGGCGATCCTTCGATCGGCGACAACCCGGCGTCGTCGCCCGGGTGCCGCGGCGGTTGCGTTGGCGACGCACGACGGTGAGGCAGCTCTAGAGCTCATCGATCTGTGCGACGACGACTCCGCCGATGACCGCTACGCGCGTGCCCTCTGCCTCAGGACCCTCGGCTTCCTGACGGAGGCTGAGGACGCCATCGCCTCCGAGCGCAGCGCGCGGGCTCGTGCGTTGCGGCGACGACTGAAGTCCGAGCTCGCTGTGCTCGGTCCCACCGGGCGGCCTCCGCTGGCGGCGGAGGCAGATCACGATGCGCGCTCACGCGCCTCAGCGGATCCGCTGGTGCTGCACATGGTGACCAATGCGCTGCCCGAGGTGCAGGCGGGTTACACCACGCGTACCCAGGGAATCGTCCGAGCCCAACGTTCGATCGGGGTGGATGCCCGCGTGGCCCCGCGCGTCGGCTTCCCTGTGACTGAGGGGCACCTGCGAGCACGCAGCGCGGTGACTGTGGACGGTGTGCCTTATCACCGTGCGCTGCCGTTCGGTCTGCCGGTCGATGTGGCCGCGCTCGTCGAGGCAGATGCGGCGGCACGCGGCCGCCTGGCGCGCGAGCTGGGCGCGACGGTTCTGCATGCGCACAGCAACTACCTGAACGCGCGGGCCGCGCTCGCTGAGCGTGACCTCACCGGCACCCCGGTGATCTACGAGGTGCGCGGGATGCTGGAGGAGACGTGGCGCTCGCGCGGCGGCGACGCGGCGGCTGACCGCTACCGACTCTCGCGCGCGAGCGAGACCGAGGCCATGCTCGCTGCCGATGCAGTCGTGGTCATCTCTGAGGTCCTGCGCGCTGAGGTGATCTCGCGTGGCGTCCCCGAAGGACGCGTCGTCCTGGTGCCCAACGCGGTGGACGACCGCTTCCTCCAGAAGCCACCGGACGCGGCCGCGCTGCGGCAGCGGCTGGGTATCCGCAGTGACGAGGTGGTGATCGGCACCGTCACGACCCTGAACGACTACGAGGGGCTTGTCACTCTTGTCGACGCGGTCGGCATCCTGCGTGAGGCGGGTCACGATGTTCGCCTGCTCGTCGTCGGGAGCGGCCCTGCGGCGGGACGTGTGGAGCGCCGCGCTTCCGCGCTCGGCAAGGGGGTCGCGGTGCTGCCGGGTCGGGTGCCGTTCGCTGAGGTGCACAGCTACCACGCCGCGATCGACGTATTCGCGGTGCCGCGGCTGGACCTTCCGGTCACAGGTCTGGTGCCGCCGCTCAAGCCGCTCGAGGCGATGGCGACAGGCAGGCCGGTCGTCGCCTCAGACCTCCCTCCGCTTCGTGAGATCGTGCGGCCCGGCGCGACCGGGGACCTGGCGGCAGCGGGAGACGCGGCGTCGCTCGCCGGCGCGCTCGCCCCGCTGGTCTCCGACGCCGATCGTCGAGGCGCACTCGGCGCAGCGGCACGTGACTGGGTACACGCCGAGCGCACGTGGCGTCGAGCCGCAGAGCGTTACCGTGACCTCTATCATCGCCTCGGCGTCGGCTGACGTCCCTGCTTGCGCGATTCCGCGAAACTCGGACCGTATGCTGTGGCAGGCCAATCATCCGTATGGAGGAATCAGACGTGGCAGCAGACGTTGTGGTGCTGGGGCTGGGCTATGTCGGCCTCCCTCTCGCCCAGGAGGCCGTTCGCGCCGGCCTCTCCGTGATCGGTTTCGACGTCAACGAGGGCGTGATCGAGGGCCTCAACGCCGGCCGATCTCACGTCGACGACCTGGCTGACGCCGACATCGCCAGCATGGTCGCGTCCGGCTTCCGTGCGACCTCCGACGAGACGGAGATCGCGCAGGCTCGGGCCGCCGTCGTCTGCGTCCCGACGCCTCTGTCCGAGGACGGTGGGCCCGATCTGGGCGCGGTGATGTCCGCCACGCGGACCATCGCCCGCAACCTGCAGCCCGGCATGCTGGTCGTGCTCGAGTCCACGACCTACCCCGGCACCACCGACGAGGTTGTCCGACCGATCCTGGAGGAGGGCGGCCTGAGTGCCGGGACCGACTTCGCGCTCGCGTTCTCGCCCGAGCGGATCGACCCCGGTAACCCGACCTACGGAATGAAGAACACTCCGAAGGTGGTGGGCGGTCTCACTCCCGGATGCACCGAGCGAGCCGTTCAGTTCTACGGCCACTTCGTCGACACGGTGGTCCCGGCCAAGGGCACGCGAGAGGCCGAGACCGCCAAGCTGCTCGAGAACACCTACCGGCACATCAACATCGCGCTGGTCAACGAGATGGCGCGGTTCTGCCACGAGCTCGACATCGACCTGTGGAATGTCATCGAGATGGCGAAGACGAAGCCGTTCGGCTTCCAGGCCTTCTACCCGGGGCCAGGCGTCGGCGGCCACTGCATCCCGATCGATCCCAACTACCTGAGCTACAACGTCCGGGCGCGCCTGGGCTACCCGTTCCGTTTCGTCGAGCTCGCGCAAGAGATCAACGCGACGATGCCGGCCTATGTCGCCCGCCGTGCCCAGGACATCCTCAACGAGGACGCGCTCGCCCTGCGAGGAGCCACGGTGCTGCTGCTGGGCGTGACCTACAAGCCTGACATCGCCGACCAGCGCGAGTCGCCGGCGGTGCCGCTGGCCAAGCAGCTGCGTCAGATGGGCGCCGATGTCCAGTTCCACGACCCCAACGTGGAGACCTGGAAGGTCGGGGACGATGAGCTCCAGCGGGTGGCCGATCTCGATGCGGCGCTCGCCGATGCAGACCTGGCGATCCTCGTGCAGAACCACAAGAGCTACGACACCGAGAAGCTGGTCGCAGGGGCCGCTCGATTCTTCGACACCAAGGGCGTC
Organism: Pseudactinotalea sp.; assembly: GCF_048594945.1. Classification (NCBI taxonomy): domain Bacteria; kingdom Bacillati; phylum Actinomycetota; class Actinomycetes; order Micrococcales; family Cellulomonadaceae; genus Pseudactinotalea; species Pseudactinotalea sp. The sequence continues at coordinate 10,236 of NZ_JBMDXJ010000100.1, forward strand.
ACGACCGATGCGGAAGCGCATCGGCTGTGACGCTGGCGCAGCGCGGCGGAGCTGACGAGCCCTCCGAGCTCGCGCGGCTTGCGGCTCGTCACGGCCTGACCAAGGTCGGGAGCCGGCCGGGCCTCGGGCAGTACATCAAGACGCTCTGGTCGCGCCGCGCATTCCTGTGGGTGATGGCGAGCTCGCGCAGCTACAGCAGGAACCAGAACAACTTCCTCGGGCAGCTCTGGACGGTGCTGAGCCCGCTGACGCTCGCCGGGGTGTACTTCCTCGTGTTCGGTGTGATCCTGAACACCCGGGGCGGCACCGACAACTACGTCGGGTTCCTGACGATCGGCATCTTCATCTTCACGTCGATCTCGGCAGCGATCACGGCCGGATCGACGGCGATCACCTCGAACATCTCGGTGGTCCGGGCACTGGACTTCCCCCGGGTGGTCCTGCCGCTGT
>NZ_JBMDXJ010000101.1:0-2154 GCF_048594945.1 Pseudactinotalea sp.
TGCAGTTCGTCGCGTGGTTCGGAAGCCTTCTGCGCGGTGACCTGGGCTACTCCTACGGGAGCGGTCAGCCGGTCGGCCAGCTGCTGGCGGGCCGGCTGGGACCGACGGTCATGCTCATGGGAGCAGGTCTGCTGCTCGGACTGGTGGTCTCCATCCCCGCCGGCGTGCTGGCAGCGGCTCGACGCAACACGATCGTGGACTACACGGTGAGCACGGCAAGTGTGGTCGCGGTGTCCGTACCGGGCTTCTTTCTCGCCATGCTCGCGATCTACGTGTTTGCGGTGCGAATGCGATGGCTGCCATCAGCGGGCATGTACTCGACGGGCAGGTCCGACTGGCTGGATCTCATCCATCACATGGTCCTTCCGGTCTCGCTCCTGGCGCTCGCGGTGGCGGCGACCTTCACCCGGTACGTGCGCAGCGGCATGCTCGAGGAGCTGGACAAGGACTATGTGCGTGCCGTCGTCGCGAAGGGCGCCGGGCGCGCGCGGGTCCTCGCGCATGCCCTCCGCAACAGTCTCGTCTCGCTCGTGACGGTGCTGGCCCTGTTCATCCCGGCATTCCTCGCCGGAGCCGTGGTGCTGGAACAGGTCTTCGCATGGCCCGGCATGGGGCAGCTCGCGATCGCGGCGATCACGACGCGCGACTATCCGGTGATCATCGGTTTCGGACTGTATGTCGCCGTTCTGGTGCTGGTGTGCAACCTGTTGGCGGACGTGTTGTACGCCGTCGTCGACCCGCGGGTGAGGACACGATGACCGCCGCACTACCGGCCGGTGTGGTCGGGACCGAGCTCTCGCCTGCCGGCCATGCCCGCCGTCGCTTCTTCCGGAACCCGGTGGCGGTCCTGGGGCTCGTGGTGCTGTCCCTGGTCGTGACTGCGAGTGTGCTGGCGCCGGTACTGGCGCCGTTCGGACCCAACGAGATCGATCTGCAGGCCGTCCGCCAGCCACCGTCGTCGTTGCACCCTCTCGGTACCGACTCCACGGGCCGCGACGTCCTGAGCAGGTTGTTGTACGGCGGGAGGGTGTCGGTCGCGATCGGCTTCCTCTCGGCCGCCATCGCGGTGACGGTGGGGACCTTGCTCGGCGTGGTCGCGGGCTGGTTCGGCGGGCTCGTCGACGCGATCATCAGCCGTGTCGTGGACATCATGCTCTCGGTCCCGCCGGTCCTGGTCGTCATCGTCGTCGCAGGAGTGCTCGGCCCGAGCGTGCCGATGCTGATCGCGGTGATCGCGGGACTGTCCTGGCCCTCCTCCACACGGATCGCGCGGGGCGTCGTGCTGGCTCTGCGTGAGGAGGAGTTCGTGCAGGCGGCACGTGTGCTCGGTTCCGGTAGCGGATACATCATCCGACGCCATCTCGTACCAGGAGTGCTGCCACCCGTGGTCGTGGCGGCGACCTTGCTGGTGTCCGAGGCCGTGCTGCTGGAGTCAGCCCTGTCCTTTCTCGGAGCAGGGGTACGACCGCCGCAACCGAGTTGGGGGAACATGCTCACCGAGGCTCAGTCCCTGACCGTGCTCTCCTCGATGCCCTGGCTCTGGTTGCCGCCGGGCCTGATGATCGCGGCCACCGTGCTCTCCGCGATGGCCCTGGGTGACGGGGTGCGTGACGCGGTCGACCCGAGGAGGAACGCATGAGCACTCCGGCGCTGTCGCTGCGCAACCTCACCCTTGATCTCCCGACGCCGGCCGGCCCGGTTCGCATCCTGCACGGGGTCGATCTGGAGGTCGGCCGAGGCGAGATCGTGGGTCTCGTGGGTGAGAGCGGGTCCGGCAAGAGTCTGACCGCGCTCTCGGTGCTCGGACTGCTTCCGCGCGGCGCCGAGGTCGGCGGCACCGTCGAGCTGGACGGTACCGATCTCCTCGAGGCTCCCGCGCGAGTCCTACGCACCGTGCGTGGCGGGCGTGTGGGAATGGTCTTTCAAGACCCGATGACGACGCTCGACCCGGTGATGCGAGTGGGACGGCAGATCGGCGAGGCGTACCGCATACACCATCGTGACGCCGGCCGACGCGAGGTGCGACGACGCACCTTCGAGCTGCTGGAGCTGGTGGGGGTGCCCGACGCCGCTCAACGGGCGCGCCAGTACCCGCACCAGTGGTCCGGTGGGATGCGCCAACGTGCCGTCATCGCGATGGCGCTCGCCAACGAT
>NZ_JBMDXJ010000102.1:0-3932 GCF_048594945.1 Pseudactinotalea sp.
CTGGGCTTCTACCGGTCGGCCTTCTACGCACCCTCGCTGGTGGCGGCGAGCGTGTCGATCGCGATCGTGTGGAAGGCGATGTTCGTCGACGACGCCGCAGTGGACAGCTTCCTGCAGCTGTTCGGCATCAACATGGGCGGCTGGGTGGGCAACCAGAGCCTGACGATGCCGATGTTCGTGCTGCTGGCGCTGTGGTCCTTCGGCGGCCCGATGGTGATCTACCTCGCCGGACTCAAGCAGGTCCCGATGGAGCTGTACGAGGCGGCCGAGATGGACGGTGCGGGTGCTTTCCGGCGCTTCCTCACCATCACGGTGCCGATGATGAGCCCGGTCATCTTCTTCAACCTGCTCATGGAGACGATCGGTGCCTTCCAGGTGTTCGGCTCCGCCTTCATCATCTCCGGCGGCACCGGCGCCCCGGCCGACTCCTCGCTGTTCTACACGCTCTACCTCTACATCCGAGGCTTCACCGACTTCCGGATGGGGTACGCCTCCGCGATGGCGTGGCTGCTCGTGGTCGTGGTCGGTGTGATCACCGTGGTGCTCTTCAAGACCTCGAAGGGCTGGGTGCACTACGAGGGGGACAGCAAGTGACCATCGTGACGCCGGCGCAGCTGCCGCCCACCGAACCAGCCGACTCCCGTGACTCCACGGAGACCAGCGTCCAGCTGCGCCGCGCCGCCAAACAACGCTCGCGCGCGGGCAGCATCGCGTACCACGCGATGATGGTCCTGGTCAGCCTGGTGGTCCTGTACCCGGCGATCTGGATGGTCTTCAGCTCCCTCAAGCCGCACGCCGAGATCCTCGGGAGCGTCAGCCCGTTCTCCGAGAACGCCTCGCTCGACAACTATGTGACCGCACTCGCCGGCATCGGCGGCGTCTCGTTCTGGACGTTCTTCTGGAACTCGGTGTTCGTGGCCGTGATGAGCGTGGTCGGGACTGTCGCATCCTCGGCTGTCACCGCCTATGCGCTCGCGCGCGTGAACTTCCGCGGCCGCAAGATCTGGTTCGGGCTGCTGGTCGGCACGCTGCTGCTGCCCGGACACGTGACGATGATCCCGCAGTACATCCTGTTCCAGCAGCTCGGCCTCATCAACACCTTCACCGCGCTGCTGATCGGCAACTTCCTCGCCACGTCAGCGTTCCACGTGTTCCTCATCGTGCAGTTCCTGCGCGGCCTGCCACGCGAGCTCGACGAGGCCGCCCGCATCGACGGCGCGGGCCACGTCCGCACGTTCGGCTCGATCATCCTGCCGCTGCTGCGGCCGGTGCTCATCACCGTGGCGATCTTCGTGTTCATCAGCACGTGGAACGAGTTCCTCGGTCCGCTGCTCTACCTGAAGAAGCCCGACATGTACACGCTGCCGATGGCGCTGCGTCTGTTCGTGGACCAGACCTCCACCTCGAACTACGGAGCCCAGGTGGCGATGGCCGTGCTCGCCCTGATCCCCGTGGTGCTGTTCTTCTTCATCTTCCAGCGGTACATCATCGACGGCGTCGCCACCCAAGGGCTGAAGGGATGACGGCGCAGACTCGCCTCGCGCAGCCGGGCTCGGCCGATCTTCCGGCCGGGGTGCGGCCGCCGCACTTCGCGCTGTTCGCGGAGATGCTCCTCGTGGGTGCCGTCGTGTCGGTGCTGTCGTTGGGCATCGTCACCGTGTTGCCGGCGCTCGCGGCGGGGGTGGGTCACCTGCACCGCCACGCGGCGTTGCGCTCGGACAGATTCGGCCAGCTCCTCGCCGACTTCCGCGGCGGATTCCGAGGCGTGTGGGCCTACGCGCTCGCCCTCCCGCCCGTGCTGGCGCTGCTCGCGTTCAACATCCTCACGGTGAGCACCGCCGTCGTCCCAGGGCTCGTCGTGCGATGGGTGAGCGTGGCACTCATGGCCGCGATCGCCGTCGTGATCCTCCGAGCGGCCGCCCGCAGAGCGGGCGAGCCGATCGCCTGGCGGGACGCGATCCGGCTGGGGCGCAGCGATGCGTTCGCCGACCTGGGCGGCAGCGCACTGCTGCTGGCTGCCGTGGCGCTGTGCGTCGTGGTCGTGTGGATGCTGCCGATCCTGGTGCTCGTGGCACCCGGCATGCTCACGCTCGCGGTCGTCGGGGTGGCACTCCGGCGGGGCAATCGGTACTGAATCGTTCGCAACATGCGGCAACGCGTAGGCGTGCCGCTCCTGCGTGCGGCACGCTGAGCCCGCACGCTTTCGCAGCCGAGAGGACAGATCACGATGAGGTACGCCGTCGCCGGAACTGGTGCGCGCGCAGGGATGTACGTGGGAGCGCTGACCGGCGATCACGCCGATGCGGGTGAGCTGGTCGCGTGGTGCGAGCCGAACCCGGTGCGCTCGGCCTGGTACGACAACCGGATCTCGGCCGAGCTGCCGCGCTACGAGCCGGCGGACCTGGAGACGATGATCGTCGAGCAGCGGGTCGACCGGTTGATCGTGACCACCCCCGATCACGCGCACGCCGATGTGGTGGCGCGGGCGATGCGGGCCGGTGCGGACGTCGTCGTCGAGAAGCCGCTGACGATCTCTGAGGAGGGGTGCCGGCTGATCCTGGACGCGATGCGGGAGACCGGTCGCGATCTGGTGATGACGTTCAACTACCGGTACTCGCCTCGTAACAGCGAGCTGCGGCGCGTGATCGCCGAGGGGCAGATCGGGCGGGTGCTGTCGGTGAACTTCGAGTGGGTGCTCGACACCGCGCACGGCGCGGACTACTTCCGGCGCTGGCACCGTCTCAAGGACCGTTCCGGTGGTCTGCTGATCCATAAGGCCAGCCACCACTTCGATCTGGTGAACTGGTGGATCCAGGACGTCCCGTCGCGCGTGTACGCGACCGGCGGTCTGACGTTCTACGGGCCCGACGGCGCGGGTGCGGCCGGTGCGGGCGAGCGTCCCGCGCGTGGCTCCGAGGGCCGCGCGGACGACCCGTGGTCGTTGGACATCTCCGCTGATGAGCGTCTCAAGGAGCTCTACTACGACGCCGAGCAGCACGATGGCTACATCCGCGACCAGGACGTCTTCGGTGCCGGGATCACGATCGAGGACAACCTCGGTCTGACCGTCGACTACGCCGGCGGTCCGTTCATGACCTACAACCTCACGGCGCACTCGCCGTGGGAGGGCTACCGCGTGGTCGTCAACGGCTCCGAGGGTCGCGCTGAGCTGGAGGTCGTCGAGCGTTCCTGGGTCGAGGCCAAGGGAGCGATCGTGGACCCGAGCGCGAACGAGGTCGAGCAGGCCGAGGCCACCCGACCCAAGGGCGCGCGGCTGGTGGTGCAGCGGCACTGGGAGGCAGCGCGCGAGCTCGAGATCCCCGAGGGAATCGGTGGCCACGGCGGTGGCGACGCGTTCCTGCTGCAGGACGTGTTCGCGCCCGGCACCCGGCCCGACCCGCTGGCCCAGGCCGCCGGAGCGCTCGACGGCGTCCGCGCCGTCTGCGTCGGAATCGCCGGCAACGCCTCGCTCGCCTCGGGTCAGGCGATCCACATCGCCGACCTCGACCTCGGCGTCGACCCCGCCGCCGACTCGCTCGAGGCCGGCTCGCCGGCGTGAGCAGGTACTGCTTCATCAACCGGGTGCGGGCCGACAAGCTCGCCGAGTACACCGAGGCGCACGCCGCGGTGTGGCCGGAGATGCTGGAGGCGCTCCGCGACGCGGGCTGGCGGGACTACTCGCTGTATCTGTCCGACGAGGGGCTGCTGGTAGGCCACTTCCAGGCCGACGACTACGCCGCGGCCCAGGAGGCGATGACGCGGACCGAGGTCAACCCGCGCTGGCAAGCGAGCATGGAGCGGTTCTTCGTCAACCCAGGCAACCCGGATGAAGGGTTCCAGCTGCTCCCGGAGATCTTCCATCTGGAGGATCAGCTGCATGCCGCGGGGCTGCCGGGAGCGGCCCCCGGGGGTGAGAAGCAACGGGCCGCCCC
>NZ_JBMDXJ010000103.1:0-2922 GCF_048594945.1 Pseudactinotalea sp.
GCCCCCCCCCCGGCCGTGTCGGTCTGGGGGGGGGGGGGCCCCCCCCCCCGGGGGCCCCCCCCGCGCCGCCGGTGCGCCCTCGGCGGCGGAAGCCTGGGGGGCGGCGGCAGCCGCTTCGGGCGCGGGAGTGGGCTCGACCAGGTCCACGGGGTCGAGCTGGAGCGCGGAGGAGCCGTCGATCGGGGCGACCACGGCGCGGTTCACCCTCGCGCCTCGCGGGCCGGCCTCACCGGACGTGCCGGCAGCACCGCTGCGCGGTGTCGCCGAGCCGGCCGCCGCACCGCTACGCCGCGCGGTCGCCTCACCGGCGCCACCACGCGGTGAGCCCGACGCCGTTGCCGCGCTGCCGCGCTGGCTCCGTGGCTGCGGCCGGGCGGCCTCCCGCGCCAGGTAGGCGGAGTCGCGCACGGTCTCGGTGGTCGGCATCGCCTGGGTCGCGACGGCGGCCACCTCCTCGCGTGCGGCGAGGTGCGGTGCGAGGCGGCCCTGAGCGGTCTCGGTGTGCATCTCGCGATGCAGGGCGTCGAGGATCCGCCCGAGCGACGCACCGCTGCGAGGGCGGCGCTCGGGGTCCTTGTCGAGCATCGACATCACCACGTCACGCACGCGGGGGTCGATCTTGTCCGGCATCGCCGGCACCGGCTGGTTGACGTGCGCGAAGGCGATGTCCACCTGTGTGGAGCCGGTGAACGGGCGCCGGCCCACCAGCGCCTCGTAAGCGATGACGCCGAGCGCGTAGATGTCGCCCACACCCTGCGCGGCCTTGCCCATCGCCTGCTCGGGCGGCAGGTACTGGGCGGTGCCCATCACCATGCCGGCCGCCGTCATCGGCGCCTGGTTGGCTCCGAGCGCGATGCCGAAGTCCGTGATCTTCACGGTGCCGTCGCCGGTGATCAGGAGGTTCGACGGCTTGACGTCGCGGTGCACCACTCCCGCCACGTGCGCCGCGTGCAGCCCGCGCGCGGTCTGCGCGAGGATCGGCAGCAGCTGCCCGGGTGCGAGCGTGCGCTCACGCGTGAGGAGGTCGGACATCGGCTCGCCCTCGACGAGCTCCATGATCAGGTAGCCGGCGCCCTCCTGCTCGCCGTAGTCATACATCGCGGTGACGTTGATGTGCGAGAGCCCGGCCGCGTTGCGTGCCTCGGCCCGCATCCGGGCCAGGAACGAGTTGTCCCCCGCGAACTCCGCGCGCAGCACCTTGGCAGCGACCTTCCGGTCGAGGTGCAGGTCAGCCGCCTGCCACACCTCGCCCATGCCGCCGACGGCGATCCGCTCCATCAGCTCGTACCGGTCGCCCAGCTGCAGCCCCACCTGTGGTGTCATTCGCCCAGCACCGCCTCGATGACGCCGGCGGCGATCGGCGCAGCCACTTGCGCGCCCGTGGCCTCGTTGCCGAGGTCGCCGCCTTCCTCCACCACGACTGCGATCGCGATCTGTGGGTCGTCCGCCGGTGCGAACGCCGTGAACCACGCGGTCGGTGCCACCCCCTCGACACCAGACTGCGCCGTTCCGGTCTTTCCGGCCACCGACACGCCGGAGACCTGCCCCGGCCATCCGGTGCCGTTGTCCACGACGTTCACCATCATGTCCGTCATCAACGATGCCGTCGACGCCGAGATCGGCTGCGAGAACTCGCTCGGCTGCGTCTCCGAGACCACCGCGAGGTTCGGCCCCCGCTCGGTCGCCACCAGGTACGGGCGCATGAGCGAACCGTCGTTCGCGATCGCGGCCGAGACCATCGCCATCTGCAGCGGCGTCACCCGCACACTGCGCTGCCCGATCGAGGTCTGCGCCAGCGCGGGATCATTGCTGTCGAAGTCCGACCCCAGCGTGCTGTGCGTGACCGTCATCGGGATCGACAGGTCCTGGTTGAACCCGAACGCCTGCGCCTGCTCCTGCAACGCCTGCGCCCCGTGCTGCACCGCCAGCTGCGCGAACGGGGTGTTGCACGAGACCCGCAACGCCTCCGTCAATGTGGCCGTCTCCCCGTTGCCGCACACCGCACCACCCGGGTTCTGGATCCCCGTGCTCGTGCCCGGCGGCGTGTAGATCGTGGGCGCCGGCACCTCGGAGTCGGGCGTGTAGTCCCCCGTCTCCAGCAGCATCGCCAGATCGATCAGCTTGAACGTCGACCCCGGCGCATACAGGTCGCCCGCGATCGTCCGGTTGATCATCGGGTCGTCCGGGTCCTCCAGCAGCTCGGTCCACGCAGCGTTCACCTCGCTGCCCGTGTGCCCCGCCAGCACGTTCGGGTCGTAGCTCGGCTTGCTCACCAACGCGAGGATCGCTCCGGTCTTCGGGTCCAACGCCACCACGGCGCCCCGCTGGTTCCCCAGCAGGTCCCACGCCGCCTGCTGCGCTGCCGGGTCGATCGTCAGCTCCACGCTCCCGCCCTGCTGACTCCCCCCGGTGAACAGCTGCTGAATCCGCTGGAACAACAACGAGGAGTCCGACCCATTGAGTACCGCGTTGCTCTTGTCCTCGATCCCCGTGCTCGCGAACACCACCGAGAAGTGCCCCGTGGCCGGCGCGTACAACGGCCCGTCGGCGTAGATCCGCTGGAACCCGAACGGGTCGTCCACGGGCTCCGAGTACGCGACCGGCTCCCCGGCCACCACTATCGGGCCGCGGTCCTGCCCGTACTCGCGGTAGATGGTGCGCACGTTCCGCGGGTCGTCGTTGAGCGCGCCCGCCTGCCCGTACTGGACCCAGCTCGCGTTGCCCATGAGCAGCACGAACATCGCGAGCACCACGATGGAGAGACGGCGGAGCGGGCCGTTCATCGCTTCACCACCTCCGTGGGGTTGTCGTCGTCGAAGCCATCGTTCTCGGTCGGGCCTTGCTCCGGCGCTGCCGGAGTGACGGGGGGGGGGGCCCCCCCACCCACCCACGGCGCGGACGCCCCACCCCCCCCGCCCCCCC
>NZ_JBMDXJ010000104.1:0-17432 GCF_048594945.1 Pseudactinotalea sp.
CCCGGGTTCGTGCGCCACTGCCGCGCCGTCACGCTCACGTACGGGCCGACCGGGATGCCGGCCTCCGCCAGCACGACCTTCATGTAGTGCTTGTCCATGCCGACCGCCGACGCGAGCACGCCCGCGCCGACGTACCGCACGTCCGCGAGCTCGAGCAGCCCCTGGAGCGTGCCGTCCTCGCCGAACGGTCCGTGCAGGAGCGGGAACACGACGTCCACCTGGGCGAGCTGGTCCGGCACCGCGCCCGGCTCGGTGACCGTGAGCGTGCCCGCGGCCCCCATGGGGACGGTGACCTCGGCGCCGTCGGCGTCGGTGACCTCGGGGAGCCGCCCCGGGCCGATCGCCCAGCGGTCCGCCTCATCGGCGGCCACGACCCAGCGGCCCTCGCGGGTGACGCCGATAGGGACCACGTCGTACCGGTCGCGGTCGATGGCCGCGAGCACCCCGGAGGCCGTGAGGCAGCTGATCGTGTGCTCGGAGCTCTTGCCGCCGAACACCACGGCGACCTTCGTCTTGGTCATCGAGGGTCAGGGTACCTGCGAGGGGCGGGGCGGTTGCGGAGGCGGGGCGCTTGCGGAGGAATGGCTGGGTCGGTATCCGGCGTCCCTGGGATAGGCGTGCGCCTTTGATGTCGCGTTCCTTCGTGGTGTTGGCTCTCGTCGGCGGGGTCGCCGCTCCGCACGGTCGCCTCTCCCACAGAGTCGCCTCCTGTGGCGGAGTCGCCTCCTCCTGTGGGCGCCGGCTCCCTGCAGCGCACCGAGGCTCAATGTCAGTGGTCGCACCTAGGTTGGATTCATGACCACGACGACCACTCCTTCCACCGGTTCGGCGGCTGCGGCCGCCGGGCCGGTGCGGGGTGCGGACGAGGTCCTCGGGTCCGCGCGGCACGCGCGTCAGGCCGCGGATGCGGCCGAGGTGCAGGTCCTCATCGATGCCGTGGACTGGGCGGTGATGAACCCGCCGCTGTTCGCCCGGGATGCGGCCGCGATCTACACCCCCACCGGCACCGGTGATCGGCCGGTGCGGGAGGATCTCACCGCCACCGGGGTCCCGGACGTGGACCGCGCCGCTGTCGCCGAGCTCGGCCTGGCCCTGGGGGTTTCGACCCAGGCCGCCGGGCGCCTGCTCGCCGACGCCCTGGAACTGGCCTACCGGCTCCCCCACCTGTGGACCCGGCTAGTAGCCGGCGAGGTCAAGCCCTGCCGGGCTCGCAAGGTCGCCCAAGCCACCCGGCCTCTGGCGCGCCTGGCGGCGGCGTTCGTGGACCGCGAACTTGCCCCGCTGGCTGACCGGGTCTCCGGTCCGCAACTCGAAGGGCTGATGGCGACAGCGATGGCGCGCCACGACCAGGACCTGGCAGCCGAGCTGGCCGCGCAGCGCGCCGAACAGCGCCACCTGAACGTCGACCTCCGCAGCACCACCCTTGCTGGCCTGACACCGATCACCGGCAACATCGACCTGCCCGACGCCCACGACCTGGAGGCCGCGCTCTCCCAAGGCGCGGCCCAGCTCGCTGCCTGGGGATCAGAAGACCCTCTCGACGTCCGCAGAGCCCGCGCCCTGGGCGACCTCGCCCGCGACTACCTCACCCACACCACCGGCGAGCAGAACAACAGCGAGAGCGGTGGTGATGGTGCGGAGGGTCCAGAACCACCACGTCGGTCAGCGGCGTCGAAGCGCAAGATCGTGCTCTACGCCCACCTGACCGAGACCGCCATCCTGGACATGATCCGCCGCGACAACAGGTCGGGACGGGTGCACATGGGCCGGGTCGAGAACACCGACACCCCGATCACTGCCGAGACCATCCGGGAATGGGTCAACGACCCCCACACCACCGCGATCATCCGCCCCGTGCTCGACCTCAACGGACACCAGCACGCCAGCGCCTACGAGGTCCCCGGCAGAATCAAGGAACACGTCCGACTCCGCGACGGCACCTGCCAGTTCCCCGGCTGCCACGCCCAAGGCCTCTACTGCCAGTACGACCACACCACCCCCTACGACCACGAGCACCCCGAGAACGGCGGCCAGACCGAGACCAGCGGACTCGCACTGCTGTGCCAGCTGTACCACAACCTCAAGACCCACCACGGCTACACCTACACCGTGCTCACCAACGGAGCCGTCCTCTGGCGCACCCCACACGGACTCCGCATCCGACGCAACCGCGACGGCACCACCGACTACCTCAGACATCACCGACGCTACTGCGACGACGAACACTGCCCCACCTGCACAGACACCGACAGCGCGAGCGCGACGAGTGCGACCGATGCCGCCGCAGCCGCGGCGGGCCGCCGACCAGTCTCCCCCGGCTCCCCACTCCCGGAACTCGAAGCCGACCCCGGCGCCCTCGGCCCACCACCCTTCTGACCACCCCGCCCCGAACCCCGCGCCACCGGCAGCGGGGACATCGACACGCCCCAGGTCGTCACGAGCACGGGGCCGCAGGTGCGGGGCGTTGCATCGCTCGCCCACGAGGCTCCCGCACCCACCTCCAGAGGCCGGATCGACCTGACAAACCGCCGAGAGCGGTCGACGCGTCGTGAGTCTGCGCGCTAGCGCCACCACAGATCGGCGATGCCCGCGCCGGGGCGGAATCCGGCCGCCTCGACCATGGCGACAGCGTCGGCGAATCTCACCCCGAGCGCGCCGGGGAGGTGCGCGTCGCTGGCGAACGAGACGGCGCGGCCGCCGGCCGCGGCCCACCACTGCGGCATCCACGGCCGCAGCCGCGCCGCGCTCATCTCGAGCGCCCGCCCGCTGTGCGCGATCGCGCGCATCGCCTCGCGGAACCCTTCCTCGAACGTCTCGACACAGAAGGGGCCAGCCTGGCCGGTGGGCCAGGTGCGGACCGCGTAGTCGAGGTGGGTCACGACCTCGTAGGGCTCGGTGCCGGCGACCATCACCACCATCTCCTCCAGGTACCGCCACATCACCGTCTCCGCGCCCCACCGTTCGTAGAGAGCGGCCGGCTCGGCACGGTCGTCGCCGATCGCGAGGGTGTGCAGCGACCCGATCACGCGGTCCAGGCCCGCCAGGTCCACGTGCTCGGAGACCTCGGTCGTGACGAGATGCGGCTGCCCCAGCTCCACGCCGGTGAGGATCCGCAGCTGTGGGAACCGTTCGCGGCAGCGCTCGATCGAGGCCAGGTAGCCGGCGGCATCGAAACGCGGCGGCACCATCCGACCCTCGTGAATCAGGTGAGGGTACTCGGAGACGTCACTGTGGCTCGCCAGCCAGCTGCCGGCATCCGCGTGGTCGGTGAAGACGAGTGCCGGCAGCTCGACCTCGATCGCGCGGGCGCAGGTGCGCTCCATCGTCCCGGCCACGTCCGACAGCGGCCCACCGGTGTCCCAGGACCACTCGCTGTGGACGTGGCTGTCGCACGGGAGCTTCATCCCACTATTCTGTCGAACCGTCGAGCGCCTGAGAGGCCAGCCGGCAACCCTGGCTTTATCCGCCCCGTACCCTCATCTCGTGACGGACATCAACGGCCTCCGACCCGATTCCCTCGTCGTCGCGGCAGGTCGACCGCCGCGCGTGACCGGGGCACCGGTGAACCCGCCGGTGGTGCTGTCGTCGACGTACGTGGGCGTGGACAGCCCCGGCCCCGACGATCTCCTCTACGCCCGATACGACACCGAGTCGTGGCGCGGCCTGGAGGACGCGATCGGCGCGCTCGAGGGCTCCACGCAGCGGGCCCTGGTCTACGGGTCCGGCATGGCGGCGATCAGTGCGGCACTGTCGCTGGTACCTCGCAACGGCACCCTCGCGATCCCTCGCCACAGCTACAACGTCTCGCTCGTCGCGGCCCGCGCCCACGCCGAGGAGCGAGACCTCACCGTGATCGAGGTCGACATCGCCGAGACCGAGTCGGTCACGGCGGCGCTCAACGGTGCCGACTCCCCCACGCTGTGGCTCGAGTCCCCGACCAACCCGATGCTCGAGATCGCGGACATCCCCGCGCTCGTTGAAGCGACCCACGCCCGCGGCGGCACGGTGATCGCCGACAACACCTTCGCCACCCCGCTCGCCCAGCAGCCGCTCGCCCTGGGCGCCGACGTGGTGGTGCACTCGGTGACCAAGTACCTGGCCGGACACTCCGACGTCGTCATGGGCGCCGCCGTCACCGACAACCCCGACCTCTGGTCGCGGCTGAAGACGCAGCGCGACGTGCATGGCGCCATCCCCGGCCCATGGGAGGCCTGGCTGGCGCTGCGTGGGCTGCGCACGCTCGCCCTCCGCGTCCAGCGCTCCCAGGCGAGCGCCCTCGAGCTGGCCCAACGACTCGAGGCCCATCCCGCAGCGCTCGAGGTGCGCCACCCCGGGCTGCCCAGCCACCCGCAGCACGATCGGGCACGCGCTCAGATGAGCGGCTTCGGCTCGATCATCACGCTCCGCCCCCGCGGCGGCGTCGAGGCCGCCGCCACCGTCGCCCGCACCGTCAACCTCTGGACGCCCGCCACCAGCCTCGGCGGCGTCGAGTCCCTCATCGAGCGGCGTCGCCGGCTCCCCGCCGAGCCCGCCACCGTGCCCGACGACCTGCTCCGTCTCTCGGTCGGCATCGAGGACGTCGAGGACCTCGCAGCCGATCTTGTAGCCGCGCTCGAGACCAGCCAACGGTGAATCTCCCCACCGAGATCCGCGCGACGCTCGCCGAGCTCGAGGCTGAGCGGCACCCCGACGCCGAGGAGGACGTCCACTTCACCCGCGGCCTCGCCCGCACCGTGATCGAGACACTCACCGCCCCCGGCGAGCTCGTCCTCGACCCGTTCGCCGGCTTCGGAACCACCCTGGAGGTGGCGCACGAGTTGGGACGCCCAGCCGTAGGCGTCGAATTGCTGCCCGAGCGGGTGGCGACGATCCGCGCACGGGTGCCGGGCGCCGTCGTGATCGAGGGCGATGCCCGCGGGCTCCGCGATCTCACCGATCTCGCAGCCGGCTCGGTCGCGCTCGCGCTCACCTCGCCTCCCTGGATGACGGCGAACGACCACCCCGCGAATCCGCTCACCGCCTATGAGAGGGATGACGGCGACTACCGCACCTATCTGCGCGATCTCACCGCGGTCGCAGGGCAGGTCCGCGACCTGCTCCGCCCGGGGGGTCACCTCGCGCTCGACCTCGCCGACATCCGGCACGAGGGTGAGGTCACCCCGCTCATCGCCGACGTCACGGCTGCGGTCTCCGGCGTGCTGGACCACGGGCGAACCGTGCCGATCGTGTGGGACCGGCTGCCGCACGATCTTGTCTCCAACCGGCTCGTCGTGTTCTCCCGGAGTTCCTGAGCATCCCTGCCTAGGCTGGCGACACACCGATCCGAGGAGGACGCGATGCGACGAGGCACGATCAGGACCCTGCTGACGTTGGCCGCCACGGCGAGCCTCGTGACTGCCTGCGGTACCGGCGGCGGTGACGACCCTACGAGCGACCCCACCGACGAGCCCACCAGCGCCGCCACCTCGGACGAGCCGACCACCGACGAACCCACCACCGAGGACCCGACCGAGGAGACGCCGTCGGGCGAGGACGCCGACGGCCCTGCCTGGCCCGAGACCACCGACGACCAGGCCAACGAGGCCTTCGAGTCCGAGCTGGTCCTCACGGACGTACGCGTGGCCGAGCACGCAGACTTCGACCGCCTGGTCCTGGAGTTCGAGGGCGACGGTGAGCCAGGCTGGCGGGTGGGGTATGTCGAGGAGGCCGTGCGGGAGGGCAGCGGCGAGTCGATCACGCTCGACGGCGACGCGATCCTGCAGGTCAGCGCGACACACATCATGGCGACCGACATGTCTGCCTACTACGACGGCCCCCAGCAGTTCGACCCGGACACCGAGGTGATCGACGACGTCTTCGTGGACGGGTCGTTCGAGGGCTACAGCACCGTCTACCTCGGCCTCGACGACGTGGAGATCTTCCGGGTCTTCACGCTCAGCGAGCCCTCCCGCCTCGTGGTGGACGTGCAGGATCTCGATAGCTAGCGCGGTGTGTGCGGGCGCCGCACGAACGGCGTCTCCGGCGGTTCCTCACCGCGGATCTGTACCAGCTGATCCGTGAGCCGGGTCATCATCCTGGCGGTCGCCTCCACCCATGCCTCAGGCTCATCGGCGCGCTCGAGCAGGTCGCTCAGGTCCACCGGCGGGCCGGCCACCACGTCCGAGGACGCGGGCGGGAACGGGCGGAACCCGGTGCCGGTGGCCGGGATGACGTTCTGCGCACCCCACTGCGTCACCGGCACCACGGTCGCACCCGTGCGCAGCGCCAGCCGCGCCACCCCGGTCTTGGCCTTCATCGGCCACAGGTCCGGGTCCTGCGTGGTGGTGCCCTCCGGGTAGACCAGCACGGCGTAGCCGGCCGCGAGCGCGGCCTCGGCGTCCGCGAGCGCACCCCGGGCGCCAGCGGTCTCCCGGTGCACCGGGACCGCCTTGACCTGCCGCATCACCCAGCCCACCACGGGGTAGCGCCACAGCGACTCCTTCGCCATCACGCACGGCCACACACCGTGGTCCACGAGGAAGTGGATCATCGTGAACGGGTCGAAGGTCGAGAGGTGGTTGGCCACCACGATGAACGGACCGTCGGGAAGGTGCTCCGCTCCACGCCAGCGCCGCGGCCGGGTGATCAGGGCCATCAGCGGCCGCAGCGTGGCGACGATCGCGCGAAACACCCACGGCGGCTTGGGCCGCCCGGCGCTCACAGCCACCCACGCTCCCGCGCGACCCGCACGGCCTCGTGCCGGTTGGCGACACCGAGCTTGGCGACAGCGGCGGAGAGATAGTTGCGCACGGTGCCCGGCGAGAGGTGCGCACGGGAGGCGATCTCCTCCACGGGGGCTCCACCTGCCGCCAGCTCCAGCACGTCACTCTCACGCGTGGTCAGCGGGCTGGCGCCGGCGGCGATCGCATCGGCTGCCAGCTCAGGGTCCACGTACCGGCCACCGCGATGCACGGTTCGTACGGCCTCGGCGAGCACGGCCGCCGACGATGTCTTCGGCAGAAAGCCCCGCACACCGGTCTCGAGTGCGCGCCGCAGGTATCCCGGTCTGCCGTGGCTGGTCACGATCACGCACGCACACTCCGGCAGCTGCGTGGCGAGCTGCTCCGCGACCTCGATGCCGTCGAGGCCCGGCATCTGCAGGTCCAGCAGCGCCACGTCGGGCCGGTGCTTCAGGGCCGCCGCCAACGCCTCGTCACCCGAGCCGGCCACCGCTACCACCTCGAGGTCGTCCTGCAGCCCCAGCAGCGCAGCGACGGCGTCACGGATCAGCGTCTCGTCGTCGGCCAGCAGCACGGTGATCGTCATGGGGCGTCATCCTCCCGCAGCGGGACCTCGGCGGTGACCACGAACGTGCCGCCACGCGCAGTGACGTCGAACGTGCCGCCCCTGCTCGCGAGCCGCTCCCGCAGCCCACGCAGTCCGTTGCCTGCTGTGATCGGGTCGGTGATCGCCGGAGCGCCGTCGTTGCTGATCCGGACCCGGCACGTTGCTTCGAGGACGCGGACGTCGATCTCGCAGTGGGTGGCGTCGGCGTGTCGCACCACATTGGTGACCGCCTCCCGCACCACCCAGGCCACGGCGGCGGCCACGGGCTCCGGCAGGTCGAGCCCTTCGCCTGCGACGCGGCACGTGACACCCGCCGAACGCAGCAGCTCGCGTGCGCCCGCGATCTCGGTGTCGAGGTCGGCAGACCGGTAGCCCTGGATGACGCCGCGAACCTCGCGCAGCGCGTCGTGCGCCAGCTGCCGCACCTCGAGCATCTCGGCCGGCCCACGTGGGTCACCTCGTTCCGCGAGCGCTGCCGCGAGCTCGCTCTTGACCGCCACGGTGGACAAGGTGCGCCCGAACACGTCGTGCAGATCCCGTGAGAACCGCAGCCGTTCCTCGGCCACAGCGAGCCGCCCGGCCACGTCCCGCGCATCCTGGAGCTCCCAGACCACGCGCATGGTCCAGACCGACAGGCGGCACGAGAGCGCGACACCCAGGGCGGCGAGGCTGCCGCCGATCATCAGGGCGAGCACGCTGGCGCGCGGCACTCCTACCAGCGCGAGCACGCCGGCGCCGACGAGCATCACGCCGACCGCCATGGCGCACATGTGCCAGAGCCGCCGCGGCAGCGGGCTGACGGCAGCCACCGCTGCCACGAGCGGCAGCATCACCGCGGTCGGCGTACCGACCGAGTCGGGTCCGGGATAGCCGACGATCGCCACGGCACAGGCCGCGACGGTCGCGACCAGCAGCCACAGCAGCCGCAGCCGCGGGAACGTGCTGCGGCCGCTGTAGCTGCTCATCGCCGGCACGAACACGCGCGCAGCGAGGACAGCATGCACGCAGATGAGTCCGACGTACACGAGGGGCCACGCACCCTCATACCGAGCCGAGCCAGTCAGCAGTATCAGCCCGAAGAGCACCTCGAGACTGAAGACCGCATACATTGACCAACGCGTCATGACCTCGAAGCGCTCTGGGCTGCTCCACTGTCTCCAGCGGAACAGCCCGGGCGTCGAGGTGGTCACCGGAGTCAACCTACCGGCGTGGCTCCCAGGGCATCTTCTTCTGCACGAGGTAGCCGCCGATCGCGATCCATGCGAGCAGCACGATGGTAGGCACGAGCCCGGCCACGAACGTCTGGGCGAAGTCGTGCGTGCCCCCGTCGGACGCCGTGCCGGACAGGCCTAGCGTCATCAGCTGGTTCGCCGCCGCGAGCGGTGTCAGCTCGGCGATCGTGCGCATCACGTCGGGCATGAGAGCGAACGGGAAGGTCGAACCGGAGAGGAAGATCAGCACAGCCAGCGGCAGCAGCGTGGTGATCTGGGCGGCCTCGACGGTGCGCGTGATGGTCGCCGTGGCGTATCCGAGCACGGCGAGCCCGGAGAAGCCGAGCACGAGCCCGAGCACGAGCAGCACGGGGTTGACCATCGAGGGCATGCCCACGAGCACGGCGATCGCGATACCACCGAGAATGACCTGCGCCAGGATGATCGACAGCGCCGGGACCGCCATCGCGGTCAAGACCTCCCACCGCTGCACCTCACCCGTGGTCAGCCGCTTCAGCATCAGCTCCTCGCGGCGTGCCACGGCGGTGGTGCAGAGGTTGTAGTAGCCCGCGAACACGATCGCGAACACCACGAGCGAGGCCATGAGGTTCGTGACCACCTCGGTGCGGTCGCTGTCCATGCCGGGCATCTGGAACGAGTTGATGAGGATGACCATCAGCGGACCGAGCGTCAAGGCATTGAACAGCGCGGTCTTGTTCCTGATCAGCAGGGTCATCTCGAGCTTGGCAAGGGCAAAGACCCGCCCGACGGCGGAGCCTCGCTCATGCGTACGGGCGGGACTGGGGGCTGTGGTCGCCATGGTGCGCTCCTGTGGTAGGTCGAGTGGTCAGGCGGCGGCGGGCTCGGGAAGCGAGCCGGCTCCTGCGGCGATCGAGAGGAAGGCCTGCTCGAGCGAGGCGGCGCGGGCGTCGAGGTCACCGATGGTGACGCGCTCCTCGCGCGCCCAGACGAGCAGCGTGAGCATGTCGTCCTGCAGCTGCGGTGTGGTGATGGTGTACCGGGTACCGCCCACGCCGCGCTCCTGCTGCACGCTGCCGAACAGCGGGGGCGGCGCCGGCGCATCGGCCGGAATCGTCATCGTGATGCGTGCGGGCTCGTCGGCCACGATGTCGGCCACGGTGCCTTCACGCACGATCTGGCCGGCGTGCATGATCGCGAGCCGGTCGGAGAGCTCCTCGGCCTCCTCGAGGTAGTGCGTGGTCAGCAGCACCGTCACGCCGTCGTTGAGTCGTGAGCGCACGATGCTCCACGCATCGCGGCGGGACTCGGGGTCCAGGCCCGTGGTCGGCTCGTCGAGGAAGAGCAGCTCGGGGCGACCGAGCAACGCGAGCGCGAGGTCGAGGCGGCGGCGCTCGCCTCCGGACAGGCTGGACACGGCGACACCGGCGCGATGAGAGAGCCCCACGGCTGCGAGCACGTCATCGTCGCTGCGCCGGCTCTGCGTGGCCGCCCAGGTGGTGACCATCTCGCCGGCGCGCACGTCGGCGGGGAAGCCCGCCTCCTGCAGCATGATTCCGGTGCGGGTGCGGACCTCGGCCCGCTCGCGATAGGGGTCCATGCCGAATACGCGGACCTCGCCGTCGCTGGCAGGGGCGATGCCCTCGACGACCTCCAGCAGTGAGGTCTTGCCGGCGCCGTTGGTGCCGAGCAGCGCGAACAGCTCGCCCTGCTGGATCTGGAGATCGACGCCGCGCACGGCCTCGAACGGTGCGCCCGATCCACGGTATGTGCGCCGGACGCCGGTGGCGGTGATCACTGGTGTGTTCATGTCCTCCAGCGTGCCGGTCCGGCCGCGATCGGCCCAGTGTCCGCGGTCACCGGTTCGGATGCAGCGCTCATCGGCACCCCATGACGAACGTCATGGGTCTACGGTCGGGCAATGGCACTGATCCCGTACCTCACGGTGCACGACGCCGCGGACGCCATCGCGTTCTATGCCGCCGCGTTCGGCGCCGAGGAGTCCGGCGAGCGATACACGGGTGCGGACGGCACGATCGGCCATGCCGAGCTGAGGATCGGCCGGGACGTGTTCTTCCTGTCCGACGAGAGCAGGCAGCACGGTGCCTACGCCCCGGCCGCTCTCGGGCACAGCACCTCCGCGCTGGTGCTCACGGTCGATGACGTCGACGCCACCTACGACGCCGCCATCAGCTGCGGTGCCACGGTCGACCGCAAGCCGACCGACCAACCCTGGGGCGAACGGCTGGGGTGGCTGGTCGATCCCTTCGGCCACCGGTGGGCACTCACCTCGGGGTGATACCCGCGGGATAGGCTCCCGCCCGAGTACCGTCGGCGCTGCGAGGGAGTGTGATGGACATCGAGGTCGACCTGGTGCTGGACAGTCGCGCGCACCTCGGAGAAGGCCCGGTGTGGGACGAGGACGCCCAGGAGCTCGTCTGGGTGAACCTGATCAAGGGCGAGGTGCACCGGTTCGACCCGGCCACCGGCACGGACCGCGGGCTGGACGTGGGCACACCGGTGGGCGCCGCGGCGCTGCGCTCCTCAGGCGGCTTCGTGCTCGCGGTCGAGAACGGCTTCGCCACGCTCTCGGAGACCGGCGACCTGACACCGCTCGTCGACCTGGGACTCGGCCCCACGCACCGCGCCAACGACGGCAAGTGCGACCGCTTCGGCCGGTTCTGGGCCGGCACGAACGCCTACGACTTCACCCCGGGCGAGTCCACGCTCTGGCGACTCGACGCGGATGGCTCAGCCTCCGCCGTCGTGACGGGTCTCACGCTCGCGAACGGGCTCGACTGGAGCCCCGACGACACCACCATGTACCTGATCGACACCGTGCCCGGAGTGTGGGCGTTCGACTTCGAGAGCACCGCCGGCGCGGCGGGCACCCTGAGCGGTGCCCGCGCCCTGGTCACGTTCGCGGAGGGCGAGCTACCGGACGGCATGACCGTCGATGCCCAGGGCTACCTGTGGGTCGCCATGTACTCCGGCGGCGAGGTGCGCCGCTACGCCCCGGACGGCGCGCTCGCAGGACGTATCCCGGTGCCGGTGGCCAACCCCTCCTCGTGTGCGTTCGGCGGCCCCGACCTGCGCGACCTCTACATCACCACCGGCCACCAGCTCGACGACCCGACGGCGCTCGACCCGGACAACCACCTCGGCAGCCTCTTCCGGTGCCGGCCAGGCGTGGCCGGGCTGCCCGCGGGTCGCTACTCGGGCTGACGCACGGTCGGCAGCACCTGCCGGCTCTGCTCGCCCAGGCCCGGCAGCAGCTGCGCGAGCAGCAGCGTGGACAAGGCCGAGGAATCGGTGCCGCCGGAGGAGTCGGTCTTGACGATCACCGGGCGAGGAGCAGCCTCGGCGAGCAATGCACCCACGTCGAGACGCCGTCGAGCCAGCTCGTAGGCGAGCACCGCCCGGTTGTCCTTGTACGCGGTGGCGAGCTGCTCGCGCGCCTTCGCCTCACCCTGCGCGGCCACGAGGTTGGTGCGGGCCCGGGTCTCGATCTCGTAGCGGATCTTCTGCGCCTCGGTCTCGCGCTCCTCGAGCATCTGCGCCACGTCCTGGCGGGCCTTGTTGAGCGCGGCGTTGACCTCCACGATCTTGGCGTCGCGGACCTTCTTGCTCCGCTCGATCTCCATCAGCAGGGTGTCGACGCGGCGCTTGCGCGCCAGTTCCCACTCCTTCTCGTACGCGGCGCGCTCCTTGGACACCCGCTCGCGCGTGGCGAGGTGCTCGCGGTACTCCTCGGGCAGCTGCACGTCCGGGATGTTGCATCCGATGATCTGCACGCCGTACGGCGTCAGCTGCCGGTTGAGCAGATCCTGCATGTCCTTGACGTCGGAGCCGCGCAGGTCGTACGCGCGCTCGGTGTAGACCTGACGCGAGCGCTGCCGGATCGCATCCTGCACCGAGTTCGAGAGCACGAGGTCGAAGTTGCCGGCGCCGATCGTCTGCACGAACTTGATCGCGTCGAGGATCCGGAACCGCAGGAAGAACTCGATCGACTTCAGCGGCACGTTCTCGTTGGTCGGCGAGCTCAGCACCGGAGCCGAGTACGGGATCTCGGTGGTCACGTCGACCACGTACGCGACCCTCTTCCAGGGGTGCCACAGGTAGTGCCGGCCGGGTGAGAGGCCCGGGCCCGTGATCGCCCCGAACGTGGTCAGCACACCGATCGTGCCCTCCTCGATCTCCACGATCGAGGACCGCCACCACCAGACCGCGGCCAGGAGCACCAGCACGATCCCCGCGACCAGCGTCACGGTGCTCAGCATGGGCGCGTCGGCGAGGCGCAGCAGCACCGAGCTGGCGATCGACCACACCGCCAACCACACCAGCACGAGCCACCTGGTCCCGCGGCTGTCGCGCGGGATCACCACCGGCACCAGTGCGCCGTCCTCGCCACCTCGCAGCAACGCCGCGACATCGCCCCAACCGGCGAGCGCCTCCTTGATCGAGCTCATCCCGGCACCCCGGACCGCACGCACCGACACCTGCTCAGCCATCGTTCGTCCCCTCCTGCTCGACGGTCGGCTGGTCAGGCTCCATCGCCACCGACCGACGGATCTCCTCGACGCGGTCGGCACCCGGGACCGCGTCCTCCTCCTGCGGTGTCACGATCTCCACCTGCGTCTCCTCCGGTGGCTTCAGCAGACCCTCGATCCGGTCCTCGCGACCGGCCACCCGATCGGCGATCTCCGCCCGCCGGGCCGTGATCGCCTGCATGTCGTCCGAGGAGAACAGCTGCGCGTCGGACCCCCCGATCAGGTCCCGGGCGATCGCCAGGTAGTCCACGCCCTCACCCTCGCCGCCCACGCGCACGATCTGCGGCAACGACTCCGCGAGCGACTCCAGCTTCGTGAGCACGTCCTGCTGGTAGGTGTAGTTGAGGATCTCCGGTGCGAGCGCCGCGCTCAGCGCCTGGATGTCGAGCGCCTGCGCCTCCAGCAGCGCCGCGTTGGCGTTCGCGGTCGACTCCGACTCCACGAACCGCTGCCTGGCCAGCGCGTTCGCGCGGTTGGTCTCGCGCTCGAGCGCGGTGTCCATCTGCGCCTGGTAGCGGGCGATATCGGCCTGGATCGCCGACAAGGTCTCGTTGAGCGAGGCGAGGTCCTTGTTCAGATCGCCCTCGTTCTGTTCCTTGCGCAGCTGCAGCTCGTACTCGTACGTGTACGCCTCCTTCGCCACCCGCACCATCTCGGGGGCGGCAAGGTCCATCCGGTATTCCTGACTGGCTGGCTCCGCGTGCGTGATGTTTGCCGTGGTCAGCTGCACCGCAGGCTGGAACTGAGCGTTGAGCTGCTCGAGCAGCCGCGATGTGCTCTCGCCCACCAGGTCGTAGATCCCGGAGGCCTCCTGCTCGTAGATGAGCGACCGTGTGGTCTCCGAGATCGCGTTGTTGAGCTTGTCCTGGAAGCCCTGCACGGCACCGAGCACGAACACGAACTCACGGGCGTTGGTGATCTTGAACTGCAGGAACAGATCCACGCTCGCCTGCACGCCCGACTTCGTGGGCGCCTGCCGGATCGGCGCGTTGAACGGGTACTCGCGCGTGGTGTTGACGATGTACGAGACGCGCTTCCACGGGTTGAGCAGCGTCACCAGCCCCGGTCCGACCTCGGCCTCGACCTTGCCGAACCGGGAGATCAGTGCGCGGCACCCCTCGGGCACCATCACCATCCCCTGCCGCCAGTAGCGGTAGAAGGCGGTGAGCAGTACGAGCACCCAGTAGTGCGGCCCGAACACGGCGTTGGAGAGCCCGAACGGCAGCAGCACGAGGTAACCGGCGACGCCGATGACCACGGCGAGGAACACCGGCAGCAGGCCCCGGATGCGCCGCGACTTCGGCATCACCATCGGGGTGATCACGTGCACCGCGCCCGTGGGTCCCTGTTCGTAGTGGCTGCGCGACAGCACCTCGGCGGCCTCGTCGATCGAGCACGTCACCGCGGCGATCCGAGTCCCGGCCGAGTTGCCCTCCGGGCGTGCACCCGGGAAGTCCTGCGGATTCAACCCGAACGACTGCGCGGCCTGGGCTACCGAGGTCCCCTCGGTTGCCGAGCTCACTGCCTGCCCGACGGCGGCCCTCACGTTGGGATTCTGCGCGATCTTTCGCGCGGCATCGGCCAGCTGGCTCATCGACCACTCTCCCTGCAGTAGCGGGGGGCACCTCAGCCCCCTGCGTCGATCCTGTCATGGCTGCAGCCCGGCCGCGTCCGCACGACCGGGTGAGAACTGCCCTGCTCAGACGGTCTCGAACTTGGCGCCGAGCGCCTCGAGCTTGCCCTCGAAGTTCTCGTAGCCGCGATTGATGAGCTCGATACCGCGGACGTTCGAGGTGCCCTCCGCAGCGAGCGCCGCGATGAGGTGGCTGAAGCCCCCGCGCAGGTCCGGCACCACGATGTCGGCAGCGTGCAGCGGTGTGGGGCCGGAGATGATCGCCGAGTGAAAGAAGTTCTTCTGCCCGAACCGGCACGGACCGCCACCCAGGCACTCGCGGTACACCTGGATGGTGGCGCCCATCTCCTTGAGCGCCTCGGTGAAGCCGAACCGGTTCTCGTACACGGTCTCGTGCACGATCGACAAGCCCGACGCCTGCGTGAGCGCCACGACCAGCGGCTGCTGCCAGTCCGTCATGAAGCCCGGGTGCACGTCGGTCTCGAGAGCGATCGCCTTGAGCTCGGTGCCGGGGTGACGGAACCGGATCCCGTCGTCGTCGATGTCGAACGCACCGCCGACCTTGCGGAAGGTATTGAGGAACGTGACCATGTCGGCCTGATGGGCGCCGCGCACGTAGATGTCGCCGTGGGTCGCGAGGGCGGCCGCACCCCATGAGGCCGCCTCGATGCGATCGGGCAGCGCGGTGAAGGTGTAGCCGCGCAGACTCTCTACTCCCTCGACCCGGATCACGCGACCGGGGTCCACGGAGATGATCGCGCCCATGCGCTGCAGCACGGAGATCAGGTCCATGATCTCGGGCTCGATCGCGGCGTTGCGCAGCTCGGTCTTGCCGCGCGCGCGTACCGCGGTCAGCAGCAGCTGTTCGGTCGCGCCCACGCTCGGGTACGGCAGCTCCACCTGGGTCCCGGTGAGCCCGTTCGGCGCCGTGATGCTGATGCCCGACTCCAGCTTGTCCACCCGCGCGCCGAACTCGCGCAGGATGCTCAGGTGGTAGTCGATCGGTCGGTCACCGATGTGGCAACCGCCCAGGTCGGGAATGAACGCCTCCCCCAGCCGATGAACGAGCGGCCCGCACAGGAGGATCGGGATCCGGGAGGAGCCCGCGTGCGCGTTGACCTCCGCCATGTGCGCCGTCTCGACCCGCTGCGGGTCCATCGTGACCACGCCGGCCTCGCGGTCCCGTTCCACGTGGACACCGTGCAGCCGCAGGATGTCGGAGACGACCTTGACGTCCTTGATCTGTGGGACGTTGCGCAGTTCGCTGGGACTGTCGCCCAGAACCGCCGCCACCATGGCCTTCGACACGAAGTTCTTGGCCCCGCGCACCGTGATCTCACCGGTAAGCGGGGTTCCCCCATGCACCCGCAGCTCGCTCATGACACCCCGTCCGTTCGACTGACGTCCACCCACGCCGGCTAGGCGCCCGGGACGCCGACAACTGTACGTCGCACCCGGCACAGCGGCGCCGCGGCACACGGAGCATGCGCCCAGCAGCCTCAGACCGGGGTGATCGGGAGCGCGATCGGGCGTGCCGCCTTGATCGGGGCGCTCGGCAGGTGCTTGGCGGGCAGCGTCGCGGGCTTGTAGCTCGGCCGCGACTGCTCGAACGCGGTGATGTCGGCCTCGTGCTCGAGCGTGAGACCGATGTCGTCGAGGCCCTCCATCAGGCGCCAGCGCGTGTAGTCGTCCACCTGGAATGCGGCGACCACATCGCCGCAGGTGACCGTGCGGGCCCCCAGGTCGACGGTGATCTCGGTGCCCGGCTCGGACTCGAGGATCTTCCAGATCAGCTCGATGTCCTCCTGGGAGAGCTGGGCCGCGAGCAGCCCCTGCTTGCCGGATTTGCCTCGGAAGATGTCGGCGAACCGGGTGGACAGCACCACGCGGAAGCCGTAGTCCTTGAGCGCCCAGACGGCGTGCTCACGCGAGGATCCGGTACCGAAGTCCGGCCCGGCCACGAGTACCGAGCCGGCGCGATAGGCGTCCTGGTTGAGCACGAAGTTCGGGTCGTTCCGCCAGGCCGAGAACAGCGCGTCCTCGAAACCGGTGCGGGTGACCCGCTTGAGGTAGACGGCGGGGATGATCTGGTCGGTGTCGACGTTGCTGCGGCGCAGCGGGACGCCGATGCCGGTGTGGGTGGTGAACTTCTCCATGGCTCTGTCCTTCCTCGCTCGCTCAGACCTGGACCGGGACGCGGGGGTCGAGCGGCGCCAGCGGCGACCCGTCCAGCTCGGCCACGTCCAGCGCGGCGAAGCTCGGGTCGTCAGCGGCGAGATCAGCGACCGAGGACAGCGTGCCGCGGATCGCAGTGGCCGCGGCGACCAGTGGTGACACCAGGTGGGTGCGACCTCCCTTGCCCTGCCGGCCCTCGAAGTTGCGGTTCGACGTGGACGCCGCCCGCTCCCCCGGCTGCAGCTGGTCGGGGTTCATGCCCAGGCACATCGAGCAGCCGGCGTTGCGCCACTCGGCACCGAAGTCGAGGAAGATCGCATCGAGCCCCTCGGCCTCGGCCTGCAGGCGCACGCGCGCCGAGGCGGGCACCACGAGCACGCGCACATCGTCGGCCTTGCGGCGGTCCTTGAACACCTTCGCGACCGACCTCAGGTCCTCGATGCGCCCGTTCGTGCAGGAGCCGATGAACACGGTGTCCACGTGGATCTCGCGCAGCGGCTGGCCGGGGATCAGGCCCATGTACTCGATCGCGCGCTCGGCGGCCACACGGTCGTTCTC
>NZ_JBMDXJ010000105.1:0-4131 GCF_048594945.1 Pseudactinotalea sp.
CGCCACGTCCGCGGTGAGCCCGCCGCCCCATGACAGGTACTCGAACACCTGCTCCACCCGGTATTCCGAGACCGCCGCATCCAAGTCGGGCCGCAACTCACCCACCGCCGCGACGATCGACCCGATCGCCGCTGGATCCAGACTCCACCCGCTCACTCGCCACCCCCGATCTCATCCGCTGGTCCGACCAGGTTGCCGAGGTCACGCGAGGCTCCGCCACCCGGTCTGTCGCGATCTGTGGATAACCGGGCCGCCGTTGGCGGCCTGTGGATGACGACGGCGGAGCTCGCCACTGGTCTGCTATGGCACCGTGGTCCGCATGTCCGCACTGACACGCCGAGTCGGCCGAAAGGTGTGTCCGCTTCGATGAGCGGGAACAACGCAACGGCGCCACGTCCTCGGCGGAAGCTGCTCGCCGCTCTCGTGGCGGTGGGCGTGCTCGTGATCGGGTGCGTGGTGTTCTGGCTGGTCTACACGAACTGGTCGGGGCCCACCAGCGAACCCACGACTCCCGACGAACCGATCGTCATCACTGAAGGCGATCCCTTCGTGTTCAACGGCCTCTCCTACGAGGCCAGCTGGGAGCTTCGTGCGCTCTACGGCGAGCTCACGATCACCGACCTCGTCGCCGAGAACCACGGGGAGGAGATCACCTACGCCGAGGTAGTGATCACGCTGGAGCAGGACTCCGCTGCGGTCGCCACGATCAGCTGCATGGGCTCGGGCATCAAGCCCGGCGAGTCGACCTTCCTGCAGTGCTCCTCGCAGGACGAGGTGCCCACCGAGTTCGACCGGATCGTCGCCTCCGCCGACGAGTCCTGATACCGCGGTCACTTGATCCCCGTGGTCGCGATCCCCTCCACCAGGAACCGCTGACCGAACCTATCTATCAAGAACAGTAGAAATGTGAATAGTTCGACAGACGGGGGTTCAGCAAGTCATCGCGGTCATGATGAGCACGGTGCGTCGGCTCCGGTTGATACGGCACTTCGTCATCGTTCACCCGTCGATGGATCTCGAGGCTCCTTGTGGCTACTGGCCCCGGGCACGGCGCTCAGTAGCCGTTCACCTTGTCGACGATGTTCTGCAACGGTTGGCCCGCCACGAAGCGGCGGAGGTTGTCGACGAAGATCTCCACCCCTCGCCGTGCTGTCCCTGCCGTGGTCGCACCGTTGTGCGGCGTGATGATCGTGTTCGGTGCGGTCCAGAACGGACTGTCGCTGGGCAGCGGCTCCACCCCGTGCGCATCGATCCCGGCGCCAGCGATCCAGCCTTCCTCAAGCGCCTGCAGCAGGGCATCGTCATCCGCGATCCCACCGCGAGAGATGCAGATCCAGAATGCAGTCGGCTTCATCGCCTGGAAGACGTCAGCTGTAAAGACACCGGAAGTGCCTGGCGTGAAGGGTGCCGTCACCACCACGAAGTCACACTCGGCCACGAAGTCCTTCACCTGGTCCGGGCCGTACATCTGGTCGATTCCGGGAACCGCCGTCCGGTAGTTGCGTCGACATCCAAGCACGCGCATGTGGAAGGCCTGTGCCTTCAGCGCGAGGTCGCTGCCTGAGTGCCCCACGCCGTAGATGCCGAGCGTCTTACCGATGAGCTCGCCATGGGTGAAGCGCTCCCAGGCCTGCGACTGCTGACTCGCCATCCACCGCGGCACCTCCCGGTCGAGCATCATCATCAGCAGCATCGAGTGCTCGGCCAGCGGGATCGCGCCGTTGCCCACCGACGAGGTCAGCACCACGTCGCTGGCCACCATCTCCGGAGTCAGATCGTTGTTCACGCCGGCGGTCCAGCTGTGCACCCAGCGCAAGTTGGGCGCTGCCGCCAGGTGCTCGGCCGTGAGCGTGCCGGCCACGGCGACCGCGTCGGCGAGCAACTCACCCGCATCCTGCAGGCTCGCCACGAAGTGCACCGGGAGATCGCCTGCCGCCGCGAGGATCCTCTCCCTGCTCTCAGGGCTCTGTCGCCCGGCTACCACCATCAGTTCCTGGGATTCGTGGTTCGGCACTGCGTCTCCTTCTCGTAGCGTCATGAGAGTTCCGACGGCGTCGAGCACCATCGATCGCCGAGTTTCGCCCGTTCGGTCGGCATGTCAGGCGTCCCGGCGCTCAGGGTCTGGAGCGCACGCACCGTGGCCGCTCGCACCCAGCGCGCTGCATCCGGACCCACCGCCTCCTGCGGCTGTGGCGCGGCCTCCTCCGCCGATGCCCACGAGCTCGCGCCGGTCAGCCGGAGCTGCTCGCAATCCATCTGTAGGCGGCCGGCAACCACCACGGCGGGCACGTCGGCAGCCATTGCACGCTCGATGACGCCGAGCGGCGCCTTGCCCTGCAACGACTGGCGGTCGAACGACCCTTCACCGGTGACGACCAGGTCCGCCCACGCGAGGTGCTCGGCCAGTCCCGTGAGCTCGGCGACGAAGTCGATCCCGCTGGCGAACTGAGCGCCCAGCACACCATGCAAGCCTCCCGCCGTGCCGCCAGCAGCGCCGCCCCAGCGCAGAGCCGCGATGTCGCGTCCTGTCACCCGATCGATCTGTGCGGCGAGCGTCACCAGCCCGCGCTCGAGCACGTCCTGTGTCTGGCGACCCGCACCCTTCTGGGTGCTGAATCCGGCAACGGCGCCGTCGGGTCCGAGCAGCGGTGCGGCGACGTCGCAGATGACCGTCAGCGTTACTGCGTCGAGGCGAGGATCGAGCTCGCTGAGGTCGATCCCTGCGAGGCGCACGAGATCGGCACCGCCGAGCTCGAGCATCGTCCCCGACGAGTCGAAGAACCTGGCACCGAGGGCGCGTAGAAGGCCTGTACCGCCGTCGGTGCTCGACGACCCTCCGACCCCGACGATGATGCGCGTCATACCTTGATCGAGAGCGGCACGGATCAGCTCGCCGGTGCCGAAGGTGTGCGCCCGACCGGCCGTCGCGTCCGAGGGCGTGAGGAGCTGCAGCCCGCTCGCCGCCGACAGCTCGATGACCGCCATGGAACCGCGCGCGGCCCAGACCGCCGTCACCTGGTCGCCCAGCGGACCCTGCACGGTGGTCTCGACGGCGCTCGCCCCGGCACTGAGCGCGGCGTCGACCGTGCCCTCACCACCATCGGCCACGATGACCTGCCGCAGCTGGGCATCCGGCGCCCAGTCGCGGACGCCGGCGGCCATGGCATCGGCGGCCTCCCGGCCGGTGAGCGTGCCCTTGAACTTGTCAGGTGCGAGCAGCACCCGCGGTCCGCCTCCGGCGACCGCCTCCGGCGTGCTCACCGCCGGCGACATGTCATCGTCCGTCCAGAGCGTGGAAGGTGCCTCTCTGCTCCTGGGTCATCGGTCATCACCGTTGAGGTCGAGC
The DNA here is from genome assembly GCF_048594945.1 of Pseudactinotalea sp. Classification (NCBI taxonomy): domain Bacteria; kingdom Bacillati; phylum Actinomycetota; class Actinomycetes; order Micrococcales; family Cellulomonadaceae; genus Pseudactinotalea; species Pseudactinotalea sp. Next base: position 3,347 of record NZ_JBMDXJ010000105.1, read on the forward strand.
GCCAGCTGCAGCAGCGCGGAGTGGTCAAGGTCCTCATAGCCGCGACGCCGTGCGGAGCGCATGAGTGCGGTGACGGCAGCAGTGAGCGGGAGTGCGAGGCCCTGCTCCTTGCTGGCGTCGGCCACGATGCCGAGGTCCTTGTCGTGGAGTGCGATACGGAATCCGGGCGCGAAGCTGCGCGTGAGCATCGCATCCCGCTTGCGCGTGATGACCGTGCTCCCCGCGAGTCCGCCGGCAAGGACGTCGAGCGCGGTATCGGCCTCCACGCCGTGCGCATCGAGGAAGACCAGCGCCTCCGCGAGCATCTGGATGTGGCCGGCGACCATGAGCTGGTTGGCGGCCTTCACCACCTGGCCGGAACCGGCAGGCCCCACCAGCTCGATAGTGGATCCGACCACCTCGAGGAGGGGCTGCGCCGCCTCGAACACGGCGCGATCACCGCCGACCATGATCGAGAGGACGCCCTCGATCGCGCCGGCCTCGCCGCCGCTGACCGGCGCATCCAGACAACGCACCTGGGCGGCTGCCGCGGCCTCGTGCACCGCGAGCGCCTCGGCCGGACTGATCGTGCTGTGGTCGATGAGGATCACCCCGGGCTGCAGGTGGCTGAGGGCGCCGCCGTCACCCAGCAGCACGTCGTGGACCACCGGCCCGTCCGGGAGCATCGTGATGAGCACCTCGCACGCGGCGGCCTCGGCCGCTGAGTCGACCACCTCACCGCCGGTATCCGCTGCTCGTGCGCGGGCTCGGTCGCTCGCGCCGTACACCTTGACCTCGTGACCTGC
>NZ_JBMDXJ010000106.1:0-15873 GCF_048594945.1 Pseudactinotalea sp.
CGCCACCATGTACCGCGCCGACATGTTCGCCGAGGCGGGCGTCACCGAGGCGCCGCGCACGATCGCCGAGCTCACCGAGGCGCTACGTGCCTTGAAGGAGGCCTACGGCAGCGACAGCAACTACTACCCGATGAGCGGGCGCGACTCGTTCTTCAACCTCGCTTACGCGTTCGGTGCCGGCTTTGCGATCGAGGATGGCCACAGCCGCGGCTTCTACGACACCAGCAGCGGCGGCTCCTTCGACCTGATGTCGGACAGCTTCCGCGAGATGGTCGAGTGGTACAACCAGATCTACTCCGAGGGCCTCATCGACCCGATCTGGGTCGAGGGAGCCATGACCGAGGAGGACTGGCAGTCACAATTCCTCACCAGCGGCGCGTCCGTGACCACCGACTTCTTCACGCGGCCCGCGTGGTTCCTGCAGAACGGTGGGCCCGAGAACGACCCCGACTTCGACGTGCAGGTGATGATGCCGCTGGAGGGCGAGGATGGTGAGCAGATGCTCGCCGGGTCCAACGCCCGCTGGGATCCCCGCCGCGTGTTCGTGGTCGACGCCCGCTCCGAGCAGGCCGAGACGATCGTCACCTTCCTCGACTGGCTCTACACCGACGAGGGCCAGCAGCTGATGCACTATGGCGTCGAGGGCGAGACCTTCGAGATGGTCGACGGGCAGCCGCAGTACACGGTGAGGTACGACGACGTGGCCGACAACCCTGACGGCACGCCGGTCTGGGCGTTCCACCAGGACCGCATCAGCTTCGCCGCGCCGCTCGAGAACGACGCCTACTACGCCTTTCTCGACGACTTCACCGGCTCCTACGCTCAGGACTTGTTCGCCAACTACACCGTGCCGCACCCCACGATCCGGTTCACACCGGAGCAGGAGGAGGAGCGGTCGGCCATCAACGCTGCTCTTCAGCCCGCCATGCTGGCCGGCATCACCGCCTTCACCACCGGCGATCGGCCGATGACGGAGTGGGATGCCTTCCTCGCGGAGATGGACGAGCTGGGCTACAGCCGCAGCATCGAGATCACCGACGAGGCGCTCGCCGCGATGGGCAGCTGAGGGCTGAGCGCGCATGGCGACATCAGCACCATCGGCGGTGACCACCGCGGAGGTGACCAGGCCGACGAGGCGAGAGTCGCCGTCGGGCAGCAGACGCGCTGAGCCGCGGGGGCCGATCGGACCGCGGCTGCGGCGACACCTCTCACGGACCTGGCTGCTCTACCTGATGGTGCTGCCGGGACTGATCCACCTGGTGCTGTTCAAGATCGCGCCCGTGGGAGCGGTCGTGATCGCGTTCCAGAAGTACAGCCCGTTCCTCGGCATCACGGGCAGCCCGTGGGTGGGTCTGGACAACTTCGTCCAGTTCCTTGAGGACCCGCTGCTGGGCCGGCTGCTGACGAACACGATCGCGCTCGCGGTGCTGTCGTTGGTGATCGGGTTCCCGATCCCCATCATCTTCTCGCTGTTCCTCAACGAGATCCGCACCCGCTGGGTGAAGCGGACCGTGCAGACCTCCTCGTTCCTGCCGTACTTCATCTCGACCGCCGTGATCGTGTCGATCATGTTCACGCTGCTGAGCCCACGGGGCGGGCTGGTCAACCAGATCATCGAGTTCTTCGGCGGCGAGGCGATCTTCTTCTTCGCCGAGCCCGAGTGGTTCCGCCCGCTGTACGTGTTCATGGGTGTGTGGATGTCGTTCGGGTACAACACGATCATCTACATGGCCGCGATGTCGGCCATCGACCCCACCCTCTACGAGGCGGCCGAGATCGACGGCGCCAACCGGTGGCGCCGGATGTGGCACGTGACGCTTCCCTCGATCTCCAACATGATCGTGGTGATGCTGATCCTGGCGATCGGGCAGATCCTGTCGGTCGACATGGAGCGGATCCTGCTCTCCTACCGGCCCTCGACCTACGAGACGGCCGATGTGATCGCGACCTACGTCTATCGGCTCGCGTTCGCGCCGACCGGGTTCCCGAACTACAGCTACGGCGCTGCGGTGGGGCTGGTGCAGGGCGTCATCGCACTGGTGCTGATCCTGACCGCCAACCGGGTGGCTAAGCGCTACTCCGAGACGAGGATCTTCTGATGGCCCGGCGGCCCGCGTCGAAGCGCTCCAAGGTCTTCGAGATCGTCACCAGCGGCGTGCTGCTCGTGATCGCGCTCGGCTGCCTGTACCCGTTCGTGTACGTGCTGGCGACCTCGCTGTCGGACAACGTGTCGGTCACGTCCGGGCGCGTGTGGCTGTGGCCCGAGAACGTCAACATCTACACCTACGTCCATATCCTCACGAACCCCAACCTGGGGCTGCCGCGCGCCGTGGGGAACTCGCTGCTCTACACGGTGGTGGGCACCGTCACGGCGGTGCTGCTCACCTATGTGACGGCGTTCGTGCTGTCGCGGCGGAAGTTCGTGGCACGGCACGCCATCATGTTCGTGTTCGTGGCGACGTGGATCTTCGACGCCGGCATCGTGCCGCAGTACCTGGTGTTCGAGAAGCTCGGTTTCGTCAACAACTGGCTCGTGATGGTGATCCCACCTGCCGTGGGCACGTTCCTGCTGATCATCACGCGTTCCTTCCTGTTCAGCATCCCGGAGGAGCTCGAAGAGGCCGCCGCGATCGACGGAGCCAACGACTTCACCGTGATGTCGCGGGTGTACTTCCCGCTGTCGAAGGCGGTCATCGCCACGATCGCCGTGTTCTACGCCGTGCAGACCTGGAACTCCTTCCTGATCCCGCTGATCTATCTGCGCGAGCAGGCCCTGCAGCCGATCCAGCTCGTGCTGTACCGGCTGCTCGTCGCCGACGACCCGAGCGCGGTCAACTTCCAGCAGGTCGTGATCAACGGCGTGCAGATCGGGCCGCCGAACATCCGCGCCGCCGTGATGGTGCTCGCGATCGTGCCGATCGTGCTGATCTACCCCTACGCCCAGCGCTACTTCGCCAAGGGCATGATGATCGGCTCGGTGAAGGGATGAGTGCGCTCGGATCGGCGCGGCCCGTGGCCGCTGCCCGCGTGGCGCAGGCGTCGAGCGCCGTCACGTTCACGAGTGCCCTGGTCAGGATCTGCAGCGCGCTCTACCGGCTGTGGGTGCTGCATCTGCTCTGGGTCGCGGGCACACTGGCGGGCGGCATCGTGCTGGGTGTCGGACCGTCCACGGCGGCCGCGTACCTCGTCGCTGCCCGCGAGCCGGGCGAGGGGTCGGCACGGCAGCTGGCTCGAGCGTTCGCGATCGCGTACCGGCGCGGGTTCGCGCGGGCCAACGCCTTCATACTCGCCTTCGTTGCGGTGGTCGCGATCGTGACTGCGGCCAGCGCACTGCTGCCACATCTGACCGGTGTGATGGCGATCGTGACACGTGGCGCGCTGCTGGGTGCCCTGGTCCTGGCCGCCGTAGCCGCCCTCGGAGCAGGCCCGGCGGTGGTGCGCTTCGGAGCACCGCAGCGCGCGCTGGCCGATCTCCCGCGCGCGCTGCGGACCGCGTTCCTCTACGGTGTGGCGCGGCTGCCGCTCACGTTCGTGTGTGCCCTCGCGCTCGCAGCAATGGCGCTCGCGCTGCTGCAGATTCCGGGGCTCGCGCTCGCACTCGGTCCCGCGACCGTCGCAGCCCTCGCGGTCCGCCTCGAGACCACCCACCCCCGCTGAGCGATCAGCGCGCAGTCGCGCGCGCCTCGTCGAGCCGGCGCTGCGCCTTCTCGACGGCGGCCTTCGCAGCAATGTCCATCGCCTCGGCATCGGCGTAGGCCGCCTGGGCGGACTCGAGATCGGCGGTGATCGGTTCGAGCTTCTCCTCGAGGCTCTCGACCTGGCGCAGCAGCTCGTCGAGCTCGGCGCGCAGCTGCAGCACCTGCGCCTGCACGGTGCGGACCTTGTCCTTGCGCGCCCGCATCGTCTTCCCGGTCTTGACGGCGACCGCCTCGGAGCTGGCGAGGAAGGCGCGGGCGTCGGTGACGGCCTGGGCGGACTTCGCCCTCGCGGAGGCGCGCCGGGCATTGAGATCGGTGGGACCCTGCCGCGGAGGGGCCACGTCGGCACGCCCGCTGAGTACCCCGAACGGCACACCGAGCGCCTCGGTGACGCTCGTGTCACCGAATCCGGTCGGCTCCAGGGCGGTCAGCAGCACACCGCTGCGTACCGCCTCGCCCGCGTGGTCGGAGGTCATCGCCGCGTTGAGCGTGTCCTGCACCTGTTCGGTCACGGCGGCGGAGACCTTGTGCCCCAGCTCCGCGGCCAGTGCCGCACCTTCCTTCGCCACCGCCGCCGTGAGCGCGCGGCGCTGCTTGGTCAGGACCCGCAGCTCGGCGGCGTCCATCGCATCCTGTGCGTCGCTGATCTCGTCGCCCAGCGCCACGATGTCGCCGATCCGCTCCGGCAACTGCCGCACCATCATGTTGACGACCCACGCCGCCACACTCGGCTTCCGGAGCGCCCCCACCGCCGCCGCCAGCTCCGGGTCGCCCTCGGCCTTGGCGCGCTTCGCCCGCGCGTTGCGCGCGGCGATGAACTCACCCGGCGTGACCCCGTACAGATCGCGAGCGACCCCCGCCAAGCCGCCCTCCGCCGTCGTCATGGCCACTACTCTTCCCTACCTGGCGGCACGGGACGGGGCGCTCAGGCGTTGGAGTTGTTGATGACCCCATCGTCGGCGAAGTCCTGGACGACCTTGCGCACGAGCAGCGCGTTGACGACCAGAGCGATGCCGAAGATCGCGACAGTGACGCCGATCAGCCAGATCAGGGCGAGCGCGCCGTACCCAGGGCTGATGACGAGCGCGAGGCCGAACAGCACCGCAGCGATGCCTGCCACGAGCGCCCAGATCCACCCCCGGGCGCCGAGCTTGCGTAGCTCGAACGCTCCGAAGATGCGGATCGCGCCGATCACCAGCGCCCAGAACGCCACCAGCAGTGTGAAGGCGATGACCGTGGTGCTGGGGTAGCGGAGGGCGAGGAGACCGACCGCGATCCCCGCGATGCCCTGGAACACCAGCCACCCCCACCCCTCCTGGCGGTTGCGGATCCCGCCCCAGAGCGCCAGAGCGCCGTCGAGGAGGGAGTAGACGCCGAAGAAGATCATGATCGTCACCAGCGCCGAGCCGGAGAAGAACATCGCGAACGCGCCGAAGGCGATCGCGAGAATGCCCTGCACGAGCACGAGCCACCACACGGTGGTCGCGAGCTTGCGTGCCTGCGGTGGTGCGGGCGTCGTCGTCATGGCTGCTCCTGTCGGGCCGGACCGATGCCCCGGACGCTACACCCCAGGCCCGTTCTCACCGCTGATTCGACCTCCACCCGATGTCAGGCTCTCCCGACGGATCGGTGGGTCGTGGCAGCGCTGTTGCCGTGGCGGTGACAAGCGCACACCCCAAGCCCGTGGACCCCGCGCCGGGGGCTAGCGTCAATGCCGTCAACTTGAGCGGGGGCTTTGGTTGTCACGGCGGCGCGCCGGTGAGGATGGTGATTCTGATCGTGGTGTTGTGGCTGGGCCTGCGTAGCCGGCCTGTGGCGGTGTGGGGGGCGTAGTTCGAGATCGCTCGTTTCACCGCGCGCGGCGCGGGTACGTCCCCGGCGTGGAGGTAGCAGATCGGCCAGGATCTGGCGGCCGATCGCGCCGACGATGTCCACGACCATTCCTGCGGTCTCGGCGATGTGAACCGTCCGGGAGACCCAGGACGGGTTCATCGTGACCCGCCGCCGCTGGGATCCCAAGACCGCCAACTACTGCGAACGCCGCACCACGGAGGGCAAGACCAGCATAGAAATCAACCGCTGCCTCATTGGTCGAGTATGGGCTCAAGCGCTACCTCGCCCGCAAGATCTATCGAATCCTGAACACCGCGCAGCAGACCCCGATCACGGCTTGACGAACATAGAAGGATCTGTGTATGAGACACAGAGCGGCGACCATCCCAATGGTTCAATGGCGCAGGGTGCTCGTATGCGTGGAGGGCGCCTCGCGAGATGCAGCGACGGAACTGGAGATCCTGTCATTTGCATCCGGTGAGATCGTCCGAGACGCGACGACTAGGGCAATTGATGTCTACTCGGGTCCGAGGACACCGGCCGGTTGGCCCCCGGATGATTACAAGGTGACGGTTGCTCTCCAGGACCGAGAGTGGAGTTGGGTCCTTCGGCAGCTAGAGCTTTGGGGCGCCGGCGACGATTTCGACGAAGTCGAGACGGCGAAGGTACTGCTCGACGCGCTCGGTGACCCTCCGCCTGTCGCAGCTGGGCCAACCTCCTAGCCCCGATAAAGGATCGAGGCTAACGCCGCCGCGGACGCCCTCGCGATCGGGCCGACCACCCGCGGATCGAGCCCGGCGATCAGCCGGGCCAGACCTGCCGGTAGCGGCACCCGGCGAACAACGCTGCCTCAAGCAGGAGGTAGACCACCACCCGCGAGGGCAGGTCACGGACCCGACGCTGTCTCGTGCGGGTCTGGGGTCAGGAACGCGTCGACTGTCTCGAACGGCACGATCTGGGTCAGGTCGCCCAGATGCCCCAGCCTGAACGCGCGGACGTCTGGTTCGAGGTCAGCAATGACATGGTGAGCACGCAACGGAGCTCCCGGGGACGTAGAAGCAGTTTCGTCGCTACCTCTCTGACCCGGGCTCGGTTGAACCCACCGAGCAACCGCCGACACCAGTGCTTGACGCCGACCGCACCGCCCTAAGTTGACGGCATTGGGGGTAGCGTGCGTTGATGTCACATACTCAACGCTCTTCGCTCCCGAGCGGGACTGACGTGCCGTTGCGGTCAGATACTCACCGTTCCACCCCGGCTGACCGCTGATTCGGCGCGGGTTCTACTGGTTGGAGAACGCCGCGTCGAAGGAGGCCTCGGGGAGCTTCCACAACAGCGAGCGGATGTACCCGACTGCCTCGGCGGCGCCGTGCAGGCGGTCCATGCCGGCGTCCTCCCACTCGACCGAGATCGGGCCGTCGTAGCCGATGCTCGCGAGGGCGCGGAACGCGTCCTCCCAGGGGATGTCGCCGTGACCGGTGGACACGAAGTCCCAGCCGCGGCGCGGGTCGCCCCACGGCAGGTGCGAGCCGAGGATGCCGGATCGACCCGAGGCCGGGCGGATCCGGGTGTCCTTGCAGTCCACGTGGTAGATGCGGTCCGCGAAGTCGGTGATGAAGGCAACCGAGTCCACGCCCTGCCACGCCATGTGTGAGGGATCCCAGTTGAAGCCGAACGCCTCGCGGTGCCCGATCGCCTCGAGCGTGCGGACGCTGGTCCAGTGGTCGTAGGCGATCTCGCTCGGGTGCACCTCGTGCGCGAACCTGACCCCTTCGGCGTCGAACACGTCGAGGATCGGGTTCCAGCGGTTCGCGAAGTCCTCGTACCCCTCGTCGATCACCGAGGCCGGGACGGGCGGGAACATCGCCACGTACGGCCAGATCTTGGAGCCGGTGAAGCCGACCACGGTGTCGATGCCGAGCTTGCGAGCCACCCGCGCCGCCCGCTTCATGTCCTCGGCGGCGCGCTGCCGCACGCCTTCGGGATCACCGTCGCCCCACACGTAGTCGCGCAGGATCGCCTGGTGGCGGAAGTCGATCGGGTCGTCGCAGACCGCCTGCCCGCCGAGGTGGTGGCTGATGGCCCATGCCTTCAGGTTGTACTTGTCGAGGATGTCCAGGCGGGACTGCACGTAGGCGTCGTCCTCGTCAGCGCGCTTGAGGTCGAGGTGATCGCCGGACGCGGCGATCTCGAGGCCGTCGTAGCCCCACTCGGACGCCTTCTGCGCCAGTTCTTCGAATGGCATGTCGGCCCACTGGCCGGTGAACAGGGTGACGGGGAGTCGGGATGAGTCAGCCACGGTCTTCTCTCCTTGGTGCCGGGTCGAATCGTCAGTGAAATCGGGGGTTGGCTACAGATCTACCCAACCATCCGAGGCGGCAGCGCGCAGCACGGCGTCGGTGACCACGGCGGCGCGGAGGCCGTCCTCGAAGGTTGGCAGGCCGTCGATGCTCGCGCCGCGACCGGCGGCGTAGGAGTCGGCCACGAAGCTCGCGAACGCCTCCGGGTAGCCCTGCGGGTGACCCGACGGCGCCACCGAGTACCGGTTCGCCGCCTCGCTGTTCTGGCCCTCGTCGCGCGGCAGCAGCACGCTGCCCTCGCGCCGCCCCAGCCACAGCGTCTCGGGGTGCTCCTGGTCGAACGCGAGCGACTCGGTCGATCCGGCAATCTCCAGGTGCAGCCGGTTCTTGCGCCCCGGCGCCACCTGGGAGACCAGCAACGTCCCGACGGCGCCGCTCGCCGTCTCGACGACGGCCGCGGCCGCGTCCTCGTTCGTCACCCGGGCGTGCTCGGCCCGGTCGGTGACGAAGGTGCGGGTGCGGGTGGCGATCCGGCTGATGCGGTCGCCGGTCACGAACTCGACGAGGTCCACCAGGTGCGACCCGATGTCCGCGAATGCACGCGAGGCACCGCCGAGGTCGGCGTCCACGCGCCAGTTGTCGTCCTCGGAGGTGAGCAGCCAGTCCTGCAGGTAGCTGGCCGTCACCGTGAGCAGCCGGCCGGTCTCACCCCGCGCCACTCGCTCCCGAGCCTCCCGCACCAGCGGGTGGAAGCGGTAGACGAACGGCACCGTGCCGGTCACGCTCGCGGTTGCGGCCTGCTCGGTGAGTGCGGTCGCGTCGGCCACCGTGGTGGCCAGCGGCTTCTCGCACACCACGTCCCGGCCGGAGGCGATGACCGCCGCTGCCTGCTCGGCGTGCAGTGCGTTCGGGGTGCACACATGCACCACGTCGATGCTCTCGTCGGCGAGCAGCTCCTCGAGCGATCCGTAGCCCCGCTCGAAGCCCAGCCGCTGCGCCGCCTCGGCCGCGCGCTCCGGTGTGGAGGAGCTCAGCCCCACCAGCCGCGCACCGGCCAGCCGCGCCGACCGCGAGTGCATCTGCGCCATGAACCCGCCGCCAACCACGCCGACGCCGAGCCCGGCCCCGGTGAGCCCGGTCATCTCGCACCCCCGCACCGGCTGAGTGCGCACACTCGCCGTGACTGTGCGCACTCAGCGCGAAGGGTGAGGTCGGCGTCAGCGCGGGCGGACATCAGAGCGTCGCCGCCGCTGGGTCCCAGTCCACGTCCACCGGCGGTGGCACCACCACCGTGCTGGTGACGTCAACCGGCGCGCGGCCATCGCCGGCCTCGATGATCGACTGCATCACGTCGAGCACGTGGAACGCGAGCTCGCCGGAAGCCCGCTCGGGCACGCCGGCGCGGATGGCGCGGACGAGCTCGACCACGCCGGACCCGCGACCGGCCGCGGACCCCTCGGAAGCCACGGTCTCCTCGTCGTCGCGGCCACGCGTGATCACGAGGTCGCCGGAGAAGGTGTTGGGGTCGGGCACGGTGAGCGTGGCGTCGTCACCCGTGATCTCGAACTGGGTCCGGCCCAGGCGCGAGTCGAAGGAGAAGATGCTCTGCGCCGTCTGCCCGCTCTCGAACTCCAGCAGCGTGGACACGTGCGTGGGCACGTTGACCGGGAAGGTCTGACCGGCGAGCGGCCCGGACCCGATCACGCGCTCGGCGCGCGCCTTCGAGGTCACGGCGTGCGCACGGGCGACCGGGCCGAAGAACTGCACCAACGCCGTCAGGTAGTACGGGCCGATGTCGAACAGTGGGCCGGCGCCGATGTCGAAGAGGAACGCCGGGTTCGGGTGCCAGCTCTCCGGGCCGGGGGACTGCATCAGCGTGAGCGCGCCGTGCGGTGCGCCGATGCCGCCGGAGGCGACCAGCCGCAGCGCTGACTGGATGCCGGCACCGAGGAACGTGTCGGGCGCGGTCGCGACCCGCAGGCCCGCGGACTGCGCGGCCGCGAGCAGCGAGCGGCCGCTCTCCCGCTCCAGCGCGAACGGCTTTTCGCTCCACACATGCTTGCCGGCGGCGAGCACCTGCTCGGCCACCTCCACGTGCACGGCCGGCACCGTGAGGTTGACGACGACCTCGATCTCGTCGTCGGCCAGCAGCTCGGCGACCGTGCCCGAACGCGGCACCCCGAACTCGGCCGCCTGCGCGGCCGCCCGGTCCACGTCGAGGTCCGCTACGAAGCGGACGTCCACGTCACCGAACGTGGTGAGGTTCTTCAGGTACTGCGTGCTGATGTTCCCGGCGCCGATGACGCCGATGCCCGCCCGGGTCACGCGCGGATCCCGGAGAGGAAGGCGAAGCTGTCGGCCACGGCCTGGAAGCGGTCGCCACGGCTGTCGTCGAGCTCGATCACGTGCAGGGCGTTCGGCGTGGCAGCGAGGATCTCCGCGATCGGCTGCGAGCCGGAGCCCACCGCCACCTGGTCGAGGTTGTCCTTGGTGCCGGGGCCGTCCTTCACATGCACGGCGACCACCTGGTCGCCGAGGCGCTGCAACAGCCCCACCGGCTCCACGCCGCCCACGGCCGCCCAGTAGGCGTCGACCTCGAGGCCCACGGTCGGGTCGAGCTGCTCGGCGAGCACCTCCAGCGCGGCGCGCCCGTCGATCCTGTTCTCCAGCTCGAAAGCGTGGTTGTGGTAGCCGATCGTGAGGCCGTGCGCGGCTGCGATGCCGGCTGCAGCGTTGAGTCGCGAGGCTGTGTCGGCGATCTGCTCGGCCGTGGCCCAGTTCTCGGCCGGGTAGTGCGGGTCGATGACCCGCTCCATGCCGAGCGCTGCAGCGGCCGCGAAGATCGCGTTCTGCTCGCTCTCGCTCGCGGTGAGGAAGCCCTGATGGGTGGTGGGGGCGCGCAGGCCGCTGGCCTTCAGCGCGTCACCGAGGTCCGGGAAGTTCGTGAACGCGTAGGGCTCCACGAGCTCGAAACCGATCTCGGCCAGGCGCTGCAGCGTTCCGGTCAGGTCCTCGCCGGCCGCTTCGCGAACGGTGTAGAGCTGGACCGACAGGGGGGAGGTGGGCACGCGTGCTCCTTCGTCAGTGGGCACGATGCGACGCGCCCGCGGGTGTCGTCGACAACGCTCACACACTTTTGCGGGCTGGTCAATCAGAAGTCCATGTATTGATCCGCAGTAGTCGCCTGTGCTGTACTCAGAAGCATGACGCCCGCCGATCGTGGTCGCGCTGCCGGCCCCGGTCCGGGTGGGCTGCTCGCCCTCATGCTCGACGGCGTCCCGCGTACCCGCGCTGAGATCGCTCACCTCACCGGCCTCTCGCGCTCGACCGTCTCGGCGCGCGTGGATGAGCTGCTGCGCGGAGAGGTGCTCACGGCGGCCGGTGCGGCCGCCTCCTCGGGTGGGCGACCACCCGCCCAGGTGGCGTTCAATCCCGAGGCAAGGGTCGCCGTCGGGATCGACCTGGGAGCGACCCACGGCACGGCCGCGATCTGCGATCTCGCCGGTGGCGTGCTCGCCGCGGAGACGATCGTGCTGGACATCGCCGATGGCCCCGGCCTCGTTCTCGAAGCCGTGCTCAGCACGGCCACCCGCCTGCTCGACGGCGTTGCTCGGCCCTGGTCGGATGTGGCCGCGTTGGGTCTGGGGTTGCCCGGGCCCGTGGAGCACGCGACCGGACGGCCCACGAACCCACCGATCATGCCGGGCTGGGATCGGGTCGACGTCCCCGGCGAGGTGCGCGACCACCTACGCCTGCCCGGGCTCGACGTGCTGGTGGACAACGACGTGAACGTGCTGGCCCTCGGCGAGCACGCGCTGTGGTGGCCCGAGGCCGACGATCTGTTCTACGTGAAGGTCTCCACAGGCATCGGTGCCGGGATCGTGATGGGCGGCACGCTGCAGCGGGGTGCGCGTGGTTCGGCGGGAGACCTCGGACACGTGCGGGTGCCGTGGGCTGCCGACAGCCCGCGGCCTGCTGACGACCAGCGCGAGCTCGAGGACATCGCGAGCGGACCCGCGATCGCGGCACTGCTGCGCGAGGCGGGCATCGAGGCGGCCACGAGCGCCGACGTCGTCGACCTTGTCCGGGCGGGCGATCGCACTGCGATCGCGGCGGTGCGTCAGGCGGGCCGCGAGGTCGGCGCGGTCGTGGCCGGCGTCGTCAACGTGCTCGGACCCTCGGTCGTGGTCATCGGGGGGAGCGTGGGGCGCGCCGGCGAGGACCTGATCGCCGGAGTGCGCGAGGTCGTCTACCGGCACTCGCTCCCGCTCGCCACCGAGCACCTCCAGATCGTGCCCGCACGTGGCGATGCCAACGGCGGTGCCGTGGGCGCCGCGATCATGGCCGCGCGGCACGCACTCGCACCCGAGGCGATCCAGACGTGGCTGACACCTGCCGCGACCTCGACCACTGACCCGATCGACGAGAGAGAGAAACCGCAATGACCACCCCAGGATTCAGCGCCGACCGCCCGTTGCGGGTCGGCGTCGTCGGCGTCGGATGGGCCGGCCAGCAACACCTGGACCGGTACCTCGCTCGGCCCGATGTCGAGATCGTCGGCATCGCCGGCATGGAGGCCGAGGTGCTGGCTGCGCTGGCGGCCGAGCACGACATCCCGCTCGCGGTGCCCGATTGGCAGACGCTGCTGGAGCAGGGCGAGCTCGACGCGATCAGCGTGGCGGTGCCCACCTTCCTGCACGCGCCGATCGCGATCGCCGCGCTCGACGCGGGCGTGCACGTGCTGTCCGAGAAGCCGATGGCGCGGACCGCGGAGGAGGCGAATGCGATGGTGGCCGCGGCGCGCCGCGCCGGACGCGTGCTGCAGGTGGCGTTCAACCAGCGGCACCGCGGCGACCTGGCCGCGCTGGCCGAGCAGGTGGCTTCCGGTGCGCTCGGGCGGGTCTACCACGCACGCGCCTCGTGGCTGCGGCGTGCCGGCATCCCCACGTTGGGGAGCTGGTTCACCAACCGCGAGATGGCCGGCGGGGGTCCGCTGATCGACCTCGGCGTGCACGTGCTGGACGCGACCCTGCGGATCATGGGCGAGCCACGCGTGCTCACGGTCTCCGCCGTGACGCACTCCGAGCTGGGCCCGCGCGGGCTCGGCGGCAGCGGATCGGACAAGCAGGCGGTCGGGTCGGCCTACGAGGTCGAGGACTTTGCCACCGTGCTGCTGCGCCTGGAGGGTGGCGCCTCGATCACGCTCGAGTCCAGCTGGGCCACCCACCGCCCCAGCGGCGACGAGATCGCGTTGACGTTGTACGGGACCGATGGCGGCGCCGACGTGAGCGTGGTCGACTACGCGCTCACGCCCGGCCGCTACTTCGGCACGGCACCCGACGGAGAGGCGGACCTCGAGCTCGAGCCGCTGCAGTCGGGCGGGCACGCGCAGGTCGTGGACGAGTTCCTCGACGCAATCGCCGACCCGGCGAGCTGGGCCGAGCACGACGGGTCGCTGGGTGCCTCCCGCACCCGCATCATCGACGCCGCCTACCGCTCGGCGGAGGCCGGTACCGAGGTCAAGTTGGACGACGACGCCCGGGCGCCGCTCGGGCACGAGCAGGAGGTTGGCGCGTGATCAAGGTTCTGGTCTGGAACGAGGGCTGGCACGAGCAGGTCGACGCCTCGGTGCAGGCGATCTACCCCGAGGGCATCCACGGCGCGATCGCGGCCGGGCTGACCGAGCTGCTCGGCGACGAGGTCGAGGTGCGCACCGCCACCCTCGCGGACCCCGAGCACGGGTTGAGCGAGGAGGTGCTCGCCGGCACCGACGTGCTGCTGTGGTGGGGTCACATGAAGCACGACGACGTCGCCGACGAGGTGGTCGCGCGCGTGCAGCAGCACGTGCTCGGCGGCCTCGGGCTGCTGGTGCTGCACTCGGGCCACTACTCGAAGATCTTCAAGGCGCTCATGGGCACCACGTGCGGGTTGTCGTGGCGCAACGAGGGCGAGCGCGAGATCGTCTGGACGCTCGACCCCACGCACCCGATCGCCAAGGGCGTCGAGCAGCCGTTCACGATCGAGGCGCAGGAGATGTACGGCGAGCACTTCGATGTGCCGCCGCCCGATGAGCTCGTGTTCGCCTCCTGGTTCGCCGGCGGCGAGTTGTTCCGCTCCGGCATGACATTCCGCCGTGGTCGCGGGAAGGTTTTCTACTTCTCCCCGGGCGACCAGGAGTACCCCGTGTACTTCCACCCGCAGGTACGACGCGTCCTCGCGAACGCCGTGCAGTGGGCGGTCCCGGTGCCCGGCGAGCGGAAGGCGCGTGAGGCGCCGAACCAGCCGCGCACGTTCGCCTGAGAGGGGACCGAGGCGAGCAGAATGTCGAGAACCGCGGACCGCCGTCGTCATCCCGGTGACCATCACCACCGGAAGGAACGAACCATGCCGAAGTACCTGCTCCTCATCACCACCGACACCTCCGTCGCCGCGAGCGAGGAGGACCGCGCCGCCGCGCCCGATGTCGAGGCGTGGTGGCGCGGCCTCAACGACGCGGGCCGCTACGTCACCGGCGACCCGCTCGTGCCCGCCTCGCAGGCCGCCACGGTGCGAGTGCGCGCCGGGAAGGTCCAGCGCACCGAGGGTCCGTTCGCCGAGGCCGGCGAGGTGATCGCGGGCCTCGACGTGATCGAGGCCGACTCGCTGGACCAGGCCGTGCAGATCGCGGCGGGCCATCCGATGGCCTGGAGCAACGCCGTCGAGGTCCGCGAGTTCGCGGCGATGCCGGACTGACGCGTTCGCCGGCCCGACCATGTCCCGGCCGAGCCGCGTCAGGCGGCCACCGCGGCGGTGGCCTGCTCGGCCGGCTCGGGCTGGGGCACCGGCCGCGTGCGGCGCGCCCGGAGCCAGAACCAGATGGCGGCCACCGTGCCGCACGCGCTCACGGTCACCACACCCGCCCAACCGCCGTGGTGCTCGACCAGCACGCCGAGCACCACGGGCCCGATCAGCGCGGCAAGGTCGCCGAAGGTGCGGTAGATGCCCACGGCGCTGCCCTGCCGGGCCACGGGCGCGATGTCGGCCAGGTAGGCGACCTGGGCCGGTGCGGCGATGCTCGTGAACAGCCCGACCACCGCCGAGACGACGATGAAGGCGCCGAGCGTGGACGCGAACGAGTAGCCCACGAACGCCAGCGAGCTGATCAGCATGGCGGGGATGATCACCGCCTTGCGCCCGTACTTGTCGGTGAACCATCCGGCTACCCCGATGAGGCCGATGTTGAGACCCGCGATCACCCCGAGCACCAGTCCCAGCTGCGCCTCCGTCATGCCCGCCTGGTCGTACGCGAGCACCGGTACCAGGAACTGCTGGCCGCCGAAACGTGCGAAGAACACGGCGAACCCGACGATGCAGATCGCCAGCATGCTGCGATCGCGGAGCAGCCACTGGCGCCGCCGCGGCGCCTCGCCGGCAGCGATCGACTCGCTCGGGTGCTGTCGTTGCGGGCTCCTGAGCCAGAACACGCCCGCGATCGCGAAGGCCGCCGCCGCGGCACCCGAGACCAGAAATGCCGCCGTCGGACCGGACCATGCCGCGACGAAGCCGCCGACGCTCGGCCCGAGCGCACCACCGGCGAGCTGGAACGCGTGCAGGGTCCCGAGCGCTCGGCCGCGGCGCTCCGGTGCCGTGGTCGAGGCGATGAACGCGTTGCCGACGGTCACGGCGAAGCCCCCGCCGATCCCCGTGAGCACGCGCAGCACGAACAGCTGGTTCAGGTCCGTGACGAATCCGCTGAGTGCCATGAACGCCACGACGGCGACGACCGAGACCAGCAGCAACCACTTCTGGTTCACTCGCTCCGCCAGCCGCCCGGCAGGGAGATTGGCGAACAGGCGCCCGAGCCCGAACAGCGCGATCAGCAGCCCGAGGTCCGTGACGCTGGCGTCGAGGGTCTCCGCCAGCACCGGCATCACCGGGATGACGACGCCCCAGGACATCTGGGTGGCGGCCACCAGACCGGCGACGATCACCAGGTCCGCACGAACGGTGCGTGTTCTGGGCATGCTCCTCCTCACTGAGCTGGCAGGCAGCTGTGCTTGTCG
>NZ_JBMDXJ010000107.1:0-1522 GCF_048594945.1 Pseudactinotalea sp.
GCAAGGGCCAGACCGACCGCGCTGCCGCGCCACCGCCTGGTCATGCCATGGGGGGTTGATGTTGACATGTGTGCTCTCTTCACTGAAAAGCTCGACCATCTCGAGCCACCGCGGATCAGTAGAGCGAAGGCCGGTTCCGCAACGGTTAGTGCTCGGTTCGGTTCGTGAAACTTCAAACGAGACTGGTCGGCCGCTCAGGCCTCCACCGGTACCTCGCCGGGTGGCGGCAGGTGCAGGGCAGCGGCATCGGCCAGCGCGAGCACGCGTCTGCCGAGGGCGAAACCCTTCAGGTCCGGTGTGCGCACGAGGTACTCCTGCGCCACCAGGTGCTTCACGACCCGGAACACGGTGGCCCGGGACATCGGCAGCTGGGCGACCAGGTCAGCGGACGTGACGCCCGGCCCGTGGTCCGCCACCGCCTGGAGCACGGTGAAGGCGGTATCGACCGCGCCCGGCTCCCGGGCAAGGAAGCCGTCTGTCATCGCGGCAGCACCGCATCGCTCCTGACCGGATCGTCATGAGCACCGGGAACCGCCGTCGGCTGTGATATGACGACCAAGGCAGCCCGCCACAACAGTCCTGCAGCGATGACGGTCAGCACGGCGACGATGCGTGGCGCCCCCAGCTCCTCCGATGCCATCTGCCGAGCCGCCACGGCCGCCGAGCCGAGTGCGGTCACCACCGCGAGGACCACCGATCGCGGGCGCAGCTCGTCGATGGACCGCAGGAACGGCACCACGGCGATGGCAGTCAGTGCGTAGGCCAGGCACATGACGGTCGTGGCGGAGTGCAGCAGCTCGCCGGCCGCCGCGGGAACGTGTACTCCCATGGCCCAGGCGCCGAGAGGTAGCCCCACCACGAGCGGCGCACAGACCACAGCGGCGCGCAGCGGCACCCCGTGGCGGTCGGTCCGCCCCAGACCTCGCCAGAGCAGGCCCTCGCGCGCGAAGGAGAAGACGAGCCTGCTGAGCGCCGTCCACGCGCACAGGGCCAGGGTGACGAGCGAGAGCGCCAGGGCCGCCAGGATCAGTGAGTCCACGAACGACGGCTGCCCCAGCGCACCGAACCAGCGCCAGCTCCATGCCAGGTCGGCGGGCCGCGACGCCCCGACGACGCTCGCGACGAGGACCAGCCCGGCCGTGAGCGCGAGCCCTCTGCGCATCGAGGAGGGCACGGTCCGCAACGGCTGCCGCGCCTCCAGCCCCAGCGTCGCGCTGCTCTCGAACGCGACCGTCAGCGTCGCCACGAGTGCGGCACCCACCAGGATGCGTCCACCCGAGGCACCGGCCAGTGAGAAGGTGTCGGCCGAGGGTGGACCGAAGCGCGTCACGATGGCCAGCAGTGCCGCGACGAGCAGCATGACGCTCACGACCTCGACCGCGAGGACCAGCCGCGTCGAGTGCACGACTCCTCGGCGCAGCATCACAAGACAGAGCCCGGCGAAGACGACGACGAGCGTCATGTCGGCGAGCTGCCCCATCGCCCCTCCGCCACCGGCGTTCACGGTGAGCTCGACACGGTG
>NZ_JBMDXJ010000108.1:0-6185 GCF_048594945.1 Pseudactinotalea sp.
CCCCCGGGGCGCGCGCAGCCCCTCCCCCCCCGCTCCCCCACCAACCGGGGGTTCGGCCCGTTATGCGCCGCCATCCCGGGCAGAACCACCTGCTCGGCGGGATGGGTAGCGTGTGCACATGCCCGAGATGCCGGAGGTGCAGGGGCTGGTCGACTTCCTCGACGAGCGCCTACGGGGCCGCACGCTCGCCGACGTGCGGCCAATCGCGTTCACCGCACTGAAGACGTTCGCGATCGGCCCGGAGCAGCTCGTGGGCGGCGAGGTCACCGGGGTCGCTCGACACGGCAAGTGGCTGGATGTGACGGTGGCGACGTCCAACGGCGACCGCCACCTCGTCTTCCACCTCGCCCGGGCCGGATGGGTGCGCTGGTACGACGAGATGCCCGCCACGAACCCGCGCCCCTCCCCCAAGTCGCCGCTGGCGTTCCGGGTCGCGACCGATGCCGGGACGGGCTTCGACCTCACCGAGGCCGGGACCAAGCGGAAGCTGGCGGTGTACATCGTCGCTGACCCGACCGAGGTCCCGATGATCGCGACGCTCGGACCCGACCCGCTCGACCCCGATTTCACCTCTGACTCGCTCACCGCCCTTCTCACCCGCAAGAACCAGCAGATCAAGGGCCTGCTGCGTGATCAGGCCACGATCGCCGGCATCGGCAACGCGTACTCCGACGAGATCCTCCACGTCGCCAAGATCAGCCCGGTCGCTCAGACCAAGGCGATCGCCGCCGACGAGGCGGCTCTCGCCCGACTCCACGACGCGGTCGGTGAGACGCTGCGCACGGCGATCGCGACGTCGTCGGGCAAGCCAGCCAAGGAGCTCAAGGACGCGAAACGGTCCGGGATGCGCGTGCACGGCCGCACGGGCCAGGAGTGCCCGGTCTGCGGCGATGTGGTGCGCGAGGTCAGCTTCGCCGACTCCTCGCTCCAGTACTGCGCCACCTGCCAGACCGGCGGCAAGATCCTCGCCGACCGGCGCATGTCGAAGCTGCTGAAGTAGCCCTCAGAACAGGACCGTGGCGAAGGTGCCGACCTGGCGGAACCCGACCTCGTCGTAGGTGCGGATCGCGGCCGTGTTGTAGGAGTTGACGTAGAGGGAGACGGTAGGGGCCACGTGCGCGCGGGCGTAGGCGACCACGGCGGCCATTCCGCCGCGCGCGATCCCCTGTCCACGCAGCTCCGGCTCCACCCACACGCCCTGGATCTGGGTGACACCGAGCGCCACCGTGCCGAGCTCGGCCTTGAACACCACGCGCCCGCCCTCGATCCGGGCCAGCGAGCGCTTGGACTGCACCAGCGAACGCACCCGGCGTTCGTAGCCGCCGCCGACCGACAGCGGTGAGTGGCCGACCTCCTCGGTGAACATCGACACGCACGCGGGCATCAGCACGTCGAAGTCGGCGTCGGTGGTGAGCCGCACGGCCGGGTCTGGCTCGACCGCCGGATCCGTGGTGATCACCATCGATGGCTGATCCGGACGAACGTCACGCGGCTGCGGCGAGTCCGGCGCGAGCAGCTCCCACAGCGCCATCACGCCGTCGGCGGGTCCCACGATCGAGGAGTAGCGGCGCGCACGGCGCCGGATCTCCGCGGCGACATCGGGCATCGCCGACGGCTCGATCCCCAGCGGGACCATGTTTCCCCCGGTCCAGCACAGCCCCGCCAGCCCGCCCGGGGTGCTCACGCACAAGAGCTGGTCGCGCAGCTGCGGGCCGGCCATCATCGCCTCGACGTGCTCGCCGAGCAACGCGGCATCGACCGGCCGATGACGGCAGAACTCCAGCACGCTGCCCATGTCGACGTAGCGGGCGTCGCGCACCAGGATCGGCGACGGCGCCGCGGCAGTCTGCCAGGGCCAGCGGGCCATGCGCGGACCGTCAGGAGACGGAGACGGTGGGTTCTCCTGCCGCCTCCATGGTCGCGGCGATCCGGTGCGCCTCCGCCAACAGTGTCTCGACGATCTCGTCCTCCGGCACCGTCTTGATCACTTCGCCCTTGACGAAGATCTGGCCCTTGCCGTTGCCGGACGCCACACCGAGGTCGGCCTCACGCGCCTCGCCGGGGCCGTTGACGACGCAGCCCATGACGGCGACGCGCAACGGGACCTCGAGGCCCTCCAGGCCGGCAGTCACCTTCTCGGCGAGCGTGTACACGTCCACCTGGGCGCGGCCGCAGGAGGGGCAGGAAACGATCTCGAGCTTGCGCTCGCGCAGGTTGAGCGACTGCAGGATCTGCAGGCCGACCTTGACCTCTTCCGCGGGCGGCGCCGAGAGCGAGACGCGGATCGTGTCGCCGATGCCCTGGCTCAGCAGCGCCCCGAACGCGGTGGCGGACTTGATCGTGCCCTGGAACGCGGGACCGGCCTCGGTGACGCCGAGGTGCAACGGCCAGTCACCGGCCTCGCTCAGCAGCTCGTAGGCGCGCACCATCACCACGGGGTCGTTGTGCTTGACCGAGATCTTGAAGTCATGGAAGTCGTGCTCCTCGAAGAGCGAGGCCTCCCAGACGGCGGACTCCACGAGCGCCTCGGGGGTCGCCTTGCCGTACTTCTCGAGCAGGCGCTTGTCGAGCGAGCCGGCGTTGACACCGATCCGCAACGAGACGCCGGCATCCTTCGCGGCCTTGGCGATCGCGCCGACCTGGTCGTCGAACTTGCGGATGTTGCCGGGGTTCACCCGCACGGCCGCGCAACCGGCATCGATGGCGGCGAACACGTACTTGGGCTGGAAGTGGATGTCAGCGATCACCGGGATCTGCGACTTCTTCGCGATGATCGGCAGCGCCTCGGCGTCATCGGAGGTCGGTACAGCCACGCGCACGATGTCGCAGCCGGAGGCCGTCAGCTCGGCGATCTGCTGCAGCGTCGCGTTGATGTTGGTCGTCTGCGTGGTGGTCATCGACTGCACCGAGATCGGTGCGTCACCACCCACGTCGACGCTGCCGACCCGGATCTTGCGGGTCTTGCGCCGGGGACGCAGGACCTCGGGGGTCTCCTTGACAGCAGGGATGCCCAGTGCGATCGGAACAGTCACGCTCGCGAGTATCTCACCGAGCGGTGGAGATTCCGTGGCGAGACGGGTGTGGATCGCCCCGGTGGTGTCATGTCTCACAGCCCGCGCGTGTGACTAGGGAAGTGCTGATCAGTACTTTCCTACGTGAGCACCACGGGTCTGAAGATGTCCGCGACGGCGAGCAGCAGTCCCATCCCGAGGAACAGGATCACCATCGCGTACGTGAGCGGCATCAGCTTCGCGGTGTCGGCGAACCCGGGGTTGGGCCGGTTCCGCCAGCGCGCGACCTGCCGCCGACCGCCCTCGAAGAGTGCTCCGGCGATGTGGCCGCCGTCGAGTGGAGGCAGCGGGATCATGTTGAAGACGAACAGCGCCATGTTGAGGCTGGCGAGAATCACGAGGATGTTGGCGACCTGGGCCGTGAATCCGCTGTCCGCGCTCGCCTCGGTGAGATCGCCGGCCACCCGGCCGATGCCGATGACGCCGATGACGTTCGGGTCACGCTCGCCGCTGCCGAATACCGCCTGCGCGATCGAGACCAGTCGCTGCGGCAGCGTGAGCACCACGCCCACGGTCGCGGTGAGCTGCTCGCCGACCATCGCCGGCACCGCGGACAGCGGCTGCGGCTCGTGGTCGATCGCGGACACGATGCCCACGTAGGGCACCTCCTGGACCGTGGTGGTGCCGTCTTCGTTCCTGACCTCACGCTCGATCAGCGTCGGTGTCACGGTCAGCGTGGTCTGCGTGCCGTCGCGTTCGACGACCACCTCGGTGGGGTCGGTGCCGCCGGCCTGGATCGCGGCGGAGACACCCGCCCAGTCCTCGACGGCGGTGCCGCCCCACGAGACGACCACGTCACCAGGCTCGAAGCCGGCCTCCACCGAGGGTGAGGCCGCGGCATCGGGTGCGCACTCGCCCTCGACGCTGGCCTGCACGCACTCCGAGACAGACGCGACCGAGTTCGTGTACACCGTGAACCCGATCCCGGAGACCACGATCGCGAACAAGATGAAGCTGAGCACGAGGTTGACGAACGGACCGCCGAACATCACAGCGAGCTTCTTGGGCGTGCTCAGCTGGTAGAAGGCACGGTTCTCGTCACCCGGCTCCAGCTCCTCGAGGGAGACCTCCCGCGCCTCCTCGGTGACGTTCTTGGCCCAGCCGACCAGCCCGCGGCGGCGCAGCTTCTCCTCGGCGACCGCGTCCTCGCTCTGCACTGTGCGGGCAGGCGGGAACATGCCGACCATCCGCACGAACCCACCGAGCGGGATCGCCTTGACGCCGTACTCGGTCTCGCCGCGCTTGCGCGACCACAGCGTGGGCCCGAAGCCCACGAAGTACTGCGGCACGCGGACGCCGAACTTCTTCGCGGGCACGAGGTGCCCGATCTCGTGCAAGGCGATCGAGATCATCAGGCCCACGGCCACGGCGAGCACGCCGATCCAGAACATCACCGGGTCATGGTAGGCACCGTTGCTGACAATCGGCGCTGCGGCCGCCGGGTACGTCTGCCCGAGGCGTCACATCTCGCAGTCGCACACGGCGTTGTAGCTCACCACCTGCTCGCCCTCCTCGGGCCGCGCCCACGCCTGGGCCTCGGCACGATCGGCGAACGTCCGGGGCGCCCGCCGGCCGTTGGCCATCAGCACCGTGTACTCGATCTGCTCACGGGGGTCGGTCCAGCCTGTCGCTGTCTCGCTCATCGCGACACCTCCCAGGTCTCGTCCCGCCATCATCCCAGCACGAGCGTCACAAAGCCCATCGGTCGGCGATGACCACGTATCCAGGAGACGACGGCGGCCCTCGCCTCGTTGCTCTCCTCCGCACCAGGGTGCTCGAGCGCCCATTCCAGTCGTGGGCGCAGGTGGCCGAGGTCGAAGGCGTCGAACTCGGCCTGGGTGGCGTCGTGCATGTCGAGGATCGTCCAACCGGTCGTGTGGGCGGCTTCCGCGATCTCGGGCAGCTCCACGCAGTCGCCCGCGCTGGCCCCCGGCCACATGTTCGCGAGCTCGGTGTCCGTGGGCTGCGAGCGCCAGTACTCGCACCCGAACAGCGCGCGCCCGCCGGGCACGAGCCGCGTCCGCAGCGCGGTGAGCGCCTCACCGACACCGCCGAACGCCTGATAGGCACCCATGCTCACGACGACGTCGGCTCGGTCCTTGTGACTGCTCGCCTCTGCCGCATCGAACCGGATGCGCTCCGCGACGCCTCGCTCGGCTGCCAGAGCCCGCGCCCGTTCGATGTCGGGGGCGTGCACGTCGAGCCCGACTCCGGTGGCGCTCGGCCAGCGCTCCAGCATCCGCAGCAGCAGCTCGCCCCAGCCGCAGCCGTAGTCGACGATCGTGCTCGGCCGCACATCGTCGAGCCGCTGGAGCAACCGGGCGACGGCGTCATCGCCGAGCGGTGAGTTGAACGTGAGGGCGGAGCCAGAGCCTGCGGGCGGCGGTGCGTCGGTCATCGGAGCCATCAGATCAGCGCGCCGAAGCCGGGTCGAGCGATTTGCCGCACTCGGCTGCCCGATCGATGGCCGCGTTGACCAGTGAGCCGTTGGTGTCACGACGTCAACGTTGCGGCCGCGGAAGCGGGGCCGCGGTGCCGTTGGTGTCAGATCATCAACGTGGCAGGTAGCTGTCCACGAGCTCGGCGCCGATCGATGCCAGCTCTGCGCGAACCTCGGGCGCGTCGAGCACCGTCACGCGCGCGCCCCAGCCGGCGAGCTGCTCGGCCAGGCCGCGCGGGGTGTGGGCGGCCACGACGGCGTGGTCGTCGTCGATGCTCTCGAAGGCTGAGCCAAGGTGGTCGGCAAGGACCGACAGCGCGAAGGCATCGGCACGCACGGTCGCGCGGACCCGGGTGCGCGCGGCGTCGACCGTCTTCGTGGTCCGCTGCCAGTGCTCGTCGATCGTTTCCTCGGACGGCCGCTCGAACCGCTCGTCGCTGACCGTCACCTGGGCCATGCGATCGAGGCGGTACGTCCGCGGACCCCGTGCCGTGCCCGCCAGCAGGTACACGACACCGGCCTTGTCGATGAGCCGCCACGGGTCCACGAAGGTGGTCCGGTCGGACTCAGCACCACGTGACAGATAGCTGATCCGGCAGCGGCGCTGCTGTACGGCCGCGTCGCGCAGGATCTGGTCGTGAGCCGGCGGCGCTGCGCGCTGCTGCAGCCACCGC
>NZ_JBMDXJ010000109.1:0-17633 GCF_048594945.1 Pseudactinotalea sp.
CACGAGCGCCTGCCTTGTCGGTAGGCGCCACCGCGTCCTCGAGGTCGAGGATCACGGCATCGGCTCGCTCGGCAGCCTTCCGGTAGCGGTCGGGTCGGCTCGCCGGGCAGAACAGCAGCGCCGGCCCCATCTCGAAGCTCACTGATGACCCGCGTCGTGTGCGAGGTGGTCGGCCTCGCTCAGCCACATCAGCACCGAGCGGGTGGCGACCGCGACCACCACGTCGTCCTGATTCCGCCCGGTGTGCTCGAGGGTCGCGATCCCCTGGCCGGGCCGCGAGCGCGAGGCCCGCTTCGCGGTCAGCACGGTCTGGGCGTACAGGGTGTCACCGTGGAACATCGGCGCGGGGAAGCGGACACCCTCGAAGCCGAGGTTGGCCACGATCGTGCCCTGCGTGAGGTGCCCGACCGACAACCCCACGAGCGTGGCCAGCGTGAACATCGAGTTCACCAGCCGCTGCCCGAACGGCTGTCCCGCGCTGTAGGCGGCGTCCAGGTGCAGCCCCTGCGGGTTCATCGACAACGTCGAGAACAGCACATTGTCCGCCTCGGTCATCGTGCGACCCGGCGCGTGCCGGTACACCACACCCTCGCTGATCTCGTCGAGGTAGAACCCCCGCTGCTGCACCTGCTCCATACCGCTCCTCACAGACCTCCGCCGGACAGCCCGAGCGCGCGGGAGATCACCATCAGCTGCACCTCGGTGGTGCCTTCACCGACCTCGAGCACCTTGCTGTCACGGTAGTGCCGCGCCACCACGTTGGAGTTGAGGAATCCGTAGCCGCCGAAGATGTGCGAGGCGTCATGCGAGCACGCCACTGCCGCTTCGCTGGCCACCAGCTTCGCCATCGACGCCTGCTTCTTGAAGGGTTCTCCGGCCGCCATCAACCGAGCCGCCTCGACCCAGGCGAGCCGTGCCGTGTGCACCGTGGCCGCCATCCGCGCGATCGTGAAGGCGATGTGCTGGTTCGACTCGATGGCCTTGCCGAACACCACCCGCTCCTTGCTGTAGCGGATCGCTTCCTCCAGGCACCCCTGCGCGGCACCGGTGGCGAGCGCGGCGAAGGCGATCCGCCCCTCGTCCAGGCAGGCGACCGCGTACGCGAACCCGCGCCCCTGCTCCCCCAGCATGTTCTCCTTCGGCACCCGCACGTTCGTGAGCGTCAGCGGATGGGTGTCGGAGGTGTGCCAACCGATCTTGTCGTAGGACGGCCCCACCTCCAGACCCTCGCTCGGGACCGGCACGAGGAACGCCGTCAGCTCCGGCCCGGTGCTGCCATCGGCCCTGGTGACCTCACCGGTGACCGCGGTGACCGTGAGCAGCCGGGTGATCTCGGGGCCCGAGTTGGTGATGAACTGCTTGGTCCCGTTGATGACCCACTCATCGCCGTCGAGCACAGCGGTGGTCTGCGTGGCCCCGGCGTCGGAGCCGGCGCCGGCCTCGGTGAGCCCGAACGCGCCGAGCGCCTCACCGGAGGCGAGCATCGGCAGCCAGGTGTCCTTCTGCTCCTGGGAGCCGAACCGCAGGATCGGCACCGCACCGAGCCCGATCCCCGCCTCGAGCGTGACGCCCAGGCTCTGGTCCACGCGCCCGATCTGCTCGACGGCGAGGCAGAACGATAGGTAGTCGCCGTCGGTCGTCGACCCGCCGTACACCTGCGGGAACGGCAGTGCGAACAGCCCCATCTCACCCATGCGGCGGATGATGTCGTACGGCAGCGTCTGCTTGGTGTCGTACTCGTAGGACGCCGGCGCGACGACCGTGTCCGCGAACTCCCTGACCTGCTCGGCGAGCGCTACCTGTGTGGGGGTGAACCCGTACTCCATCGATGACTCCTTCGTCCGATCTCGTGGATCATTGCGTCACCCGTGATCTTGTGGATCGTCGGGGTGAATGGTGGCGAGGACCTGGTCTGCTGTGACCGTCTCGCCGTGCCTGATGGCAAGGTCCAGGATACCGGCGACGGGCGCTGTCACCGGGTTCTCCATCTTCATGGCCTCGACGACGGCGATCACCTCGCCCGCCTCGATCGCGGCCCCGTCCGTGGCCGGGACCGCGACGACCGTGCCCGGCATCGGGGTGCGCACCTGCGGGTCCGGCGTGGCACCCGCCCGCGCCCGGCGGGACCGCTCCACCGCCTCGTCCCTGCGCTGCTTGCGCAGCGCCCAGGTGGTCCCGTCGCGCCAGATCCAGGCCACGTCCTGCTCGACGGCGCGGCGCACACCGGTGGGCATGTCACCGGGGATGGTGGTCTCGTAGGCGTCGTCACCGTCGAGCAGCACCATGCGCGGCACGCGATGCTCGCCCACGCGCCAGCCGGACCGCGTCGCCCAGGGTGAGGGGTCGCCGTCCGGCTCCGGGCGGAGCGCGACGGCGGCCGCCGCGAGGATCTCGGCGTCCGGTGGTGGCGTCGACGGCGGCTCGACGCTGTCGAGGAAGGCGGTGTCGGCCGTGGCGTCACGCACCTGGGGCGTCGCCAGCACGGCACGGAGGTAGGCGAGGTTGGTGCGGACGCCGAGCACCACGGTCTGCGCGAGCGCCGCGTCCAGTCGTTCCAACGCCTCGGTGCGCGTGGCACCGCGCGCGATCACCTTGAGTAGCATCGGGTCGTAGTCGGAGGTCACGGCCGATCCGGTGCTGACGCCCGAGTCGACCCGCACCCCCGCAGGTTCCACCATCTCCAGCAGCGTTCCGGTGCTCGGCGCGAAGCCGCGCTCGGGACGCTCGGCGTACACGCGGGCCTCGACCGCGTGACCGGTCTCGCTGACGTCACGGAACCGGAGCGGCTCCCCCGCGGCGATGCTGAGCTGCTCGCTCACCAGGTCCAGGGCCGTCACCTCCTCGGTCACCGGGTGCTCGACCTGCAGCCGCGTGTTCATCTCGAGGAAGTACCACTGCGCAGGATCCTCACCCGAGACCAGGAACTCGACCGTGCCGGCGCCCACGTAGTTCACGCTGCGCGCGATCTCTTCGGCTGCGTCCGCGATCGCCCTGCGCTCCTGCCCGGTCGGATACGGCGCCGGCGCCTCCTCGATCACCTTCTGGTGGCGGCGCTGCAGGGAGCACTCGCGCAGCCCGAGCACCTCGATGCGGCCGTGGGCATCGGCCAGGACCTGCGCCTCGATGTGGCGCGGGGCCGGCACGTACCGCTCCAGCAGCAGCGTGTCGTCGCCGAACGCCGCTGCCGCGACTCGCCGCGCCCCCGCGAGCGCCTCCGGCAACGCGGCCGGATCGTGCACCACCTGCATCCCCTTGCCGCCACCGCCTGCCGAGGGCTTGACGACGAGCGGAAACCCGACGCCACCCGCCGCGGCCTCGAGCGCGCGGTTCCTGTCGTTCACCTCTGCCGAGCGGGGTGGCTCTGTCGCGCCAGGGATCACCGGGACGCCCAGGGCGGCGACGTGCTGCTTGGCGGCGACCTTGTCGCCCATCAACGTCAGTGCGCGCTCTTCCGGCCCCACCCACACGATCCCGGCTGCGGCGCACGCGCGTGCGAGCACGGGGCTCTCGGAGAGGAAGCCGTAGCCGGGGTGGATCGCCTGAGCGCCGGCCCGCACGGCGGCCGCGACGATCGCGTCAGCATCCAGATAGTCAGGTACCTCGTACGCGACGCGAGCCTCATGAACGTGGCGGGCAGGGTGCGGCCAGGCGTCGGGGCCGGCAGCGATAGCGATAGCGGTGCCGCCCATGCGCCGCACGGCCCTGATCACGCGCACCGCGATCTCGCCGCGGTTCGCGACCAAGACGCGTTCGAAGCCGATCCCCATGACGGTCCCCTCACATCCGGAAGAGCCCGAAACGGGGCTCCGGGAGCGGTGTGCGGGAGACGACGTCGAGCGCCAGTCCCAGCACCGTGCGGGTGTCAGCGGGATCGATCACGCCGTCGTCCCACAACCGGGCGGTGGCGTAGTACGGGCTCCCCTGGGTCTCGTAGCGCTCCCGAATCGGGGCGGCGAACGCCTCCTCGTCCTCGAGCGACCACGCCTCACCGCGAGCCTCGAGCTGGTCGCGGCGCACCGTCGAGAGAACCGAGGCCGCCTGCCGCCCGCCCATCACCGAGATTCGGGCACCCGGCCACATCCACAGGAACCGCGGCTCGTAGGCACGACCGCACATCGAGTAGTTGCCGGCTCCGAAGGACCCGCCGACCACCACGGTGAGCTTCGGCACCCGGGTGGTGGCGACCGCCGTCACCATCTTGGCGCCGTCCTTGGCGATGCCGCCCGCCTCGGCGTCGGAGCCGACCATGAACCCCGAGATGTTCTGCAGGAACAGCAGCGGGATGCCGCGCTGATCGCAGAGCTCGATGAAGTGGGTGCCCTTGAGCGCGCTGGCGGAGAGCAGCACGCCGTTGTTGGCGACGATCCCCACCGGGTGACCGTGGATGTGGGCGAACCCGGTCACGAGGGTGGTGCCGTACTCCGGCTTGAACTCGGCTAGCTCGCTGCCGTCGACGATCCGGGCGATGATCTCCCGTGCCTCATAGGGCTGGTTCACGTCGACCGGCACGGCGCCGTACAGGTCCGCAGGGTCGACCACCGGTTCCCGGCTCTCGCGCACCTCCCACGCCGGTGCGGCCGGGCGCGGCAGCGTGGCCACGGCGTCCCGCAGGATCGCGAGGGCGTGCTGGTCGGAGTCCGCAAGATGGTCGACCACGCCGCTGATCCTGGCGTGCACATCCCCGCCGCCGAGCTCCTCGGCTGTGACGACCTCACCGATCGCGGCCTTCACCAGCGGAGGCCCGCCGAGGAAGATCGTGCCCTGTCCGGCCACGATCACCGACTCGTCCGCCATCGCGGGCACGTACGCGCCTCCGGCGGTGCACGAGCCGAGCACCGCCGCGAGCTGCGGGATGCCCGCCGCGCTCATCTGGGCCTGGTTGAAGAAGATCCGGCCGAAGTGCTGTGCGTCCGGGAACACCTCGTCCTGCATCTCAAGGTTCGCTCCGCCAGAGTCCACCAGGTACAGGCACGGCAGTCTGTTCTCGGCGGCGATCTGCTGAGCACGCAGGTGCTTCTTGACGGTCAGCGGGTAGTAGGCGCCGCCCTTGGCGGTGGCATCGTTCGCCACCACCAGCACCTGCCGACCGCACACCCGACCGATGCCGGCCACGACCCCGGCAGCAGGGCACTCGCCGTCATACATGTCCTCGGCCGCGAGCGGTGCGATCTCCAGGAACGGGCTGCCCTCGTCGAGGAGCTCGTCGATGCGGTCGCGCGCCATCAGCTTGCCGCGGGCGAGGTGGCGATCGCGCGAACGCTCAGGTCCGCCGCGCGCGGCGCGCGTCAGTCGCTCCCGCAGCTCCGCCACGAGGGCGCGCTGGCCCTCGTCATTGGTCCGGTACGACTCACCCGCCGGGTCCACGGCGGTACTGAGCGTGCTCATCGTCGGCATCGACGCTCCTTCGCGCGGGGGTCTCCCGCTGCAGACAGGATGGCACGATCCGGAGCCGGCTCAGATCAGAAGTTGCCGCAGGCCGCACCCCAGTCGGTGTAGTGGCCCAGACCGACATGACGCCAGACGTGCGAGGAGTATGCGCCGGACGAGGGCGAGTACACCGAGAGGCTGCGGCGGGTCCCGTTGCTGTAGCTCTGGGTGGAGCTGGTGGCCAGCACGGTTCCCGTGGGGCAGCCGCTCGTGCTCCCGATCTTGTACAGGCGCAGGTAGGCACTGATCGTGCTCGACCCGTTGTACTGGAAGCTGGTGCTCACGTAGTTGCCCGACCGCGAGATGCACAGCGTGCCGGGACCGGACGTCGTGGAGCATCCGCTTGCCCGCACGGACGCGGTGCGCAGCGCGGCGGAGGAGGTCGAACAGATCTCCTCCCGCTCCACCACGGTGACCGCGAGGTCCTCGGGGGCGCCGACCGCAGCATTCGCCACCGGGTCGACCACCTCGGCGATCGTGAGGTCGACCAGCTCGCAACCGTCGGCGGCAGAGAGTGCCTCCCAGTCGGTAGCCTCGACCTCGTCGGCGGCGTCGTCTGCCCACGCGTACCAGGAGTCGTCACTGCGCTCGTCAGCGGCTGGATCCGACGCGGTGGCCGGGCTGATCGTTGCGCCGACCAGCACGAGCGCAAGGATCCCTGCAGTTGTGGCGACACGGCGCGTGTTCGGCTGGACCATTCGACATTGATACACCACGGTTGACGTACCCCCTTCCTCCCTGTGACACACGTCACATGTAATGAGGATACGGGACCGGACATCTACACAGGTGAGGCGGGACGGGACGACGGATGAAGGCCGGCACCCGAGAACGGTTCGAGGCGCTCTACTGGCGCCACAACCGGGATCTGGCCGCCTTCATCCGTCGCCGGGTCCCGGTCGACGCGGTGGAGGACGTGCTGGCGGAGACGTTCGTCGTCGCGTGGCGTCGGTTGAGCGACATCCCGAACGAAGAACGAGCGTGGCTGTTCGGGGTGGCGCGCAACGTGATCAGAAACAGCTACCGGGCGGAGGCACGACAGCGTGCACTGCACGTTCGCATCGCCGAAGGCACGACCGACCGGGTCGCACCGTTCGACGACGCGATCGCGACGCGCGCTGAGCTCGCGCACGCGTGGAACCAGCTGTCCGAGACCGAGCAGGAGGTGATCGCACTCGTGGCATGGGACGACCTGAGCAACGCTGAGGCCGCACAGGTGCTCGGTGTGACCACCTCGGCCTACGCGGTTCGGTTGTTCCGCGCCCGGCGGCGGCTGCTTCACCTGCTCGAGCGCAGTTCGGGGGGTGCTCGATGAGGCAGCCGCTGCTCGACGCGGTGCGCGGACTCGACCCGGCCGCGGGCGCCCCGGAGATCGATGGCGACGAGATGCTCGCCCGCATCCGGGCACGCGCCCAGGGCGCGCGTCGCGGCGACCTGGCGCATCTGGTTCCCCGGACGCGCTCGCGACCGGCCCGCCGGATCGCGATGGGTGCCGCCGCGTTGAGTGCGATCACCGCGATCGCGCTGGTGCTCACGCTCACGCAGAGCGGCCCGCAGGCCTACGCAAGCTGGGTTGCTCAGCCCACCCTGGTGTCGGCCGAGACCGCAGGCGCGATGTGTCCGGCCGAGGACCCGGGTCCGCCCCCGATCCCGCTCGAGCCGGTGCTGGCCGAACGGCGCGGCGACTACACGTTCGTGGTGCTCGCCGGCGACGACGTGTTCTGGGAGTGCCTGATCAGCACAGCCGGTGACGACCTGTACATCGCTGCTCAGGGCGCGCAGTCTGGAGTACCCGGCGCGCTCGAGCTCGGCACCGCACCCGCCCTGGTCCTCGTCCCGGGCGTGACCTGGGCTCCGCAGGACAGCGAAGGTCCGGTCACCACGGTGATGGGCCGGGCCGGTGACGACGTCACCGGCATCCGTGTGACCACCGCCGACGGGGTGAGCGCCGACGCCGCCGTCGTCGACGGTTGGTGGTCGGTGTGGTTCCCCGGCGACGTCGAGCTGTCCGACGACCTCGTCGTCTCCCGGCCGAGCGGCGAGAGCACATACAGCCTCGAAGGTCTCCTCGCACCCGGGCTGGGGTTAGGCTGATCCACGGACTCCGAGGCCGATCTGCCTCGGCGCTCCCGGCTCGATCTGGCCGGGCGTCCCCGGCCCAGTTTCGCCGGACACCTCGCCCTGCCTTCGTGCCCCTGGAGCCTCGTGTCCCGTCGCCGTACCGCCCTTGCCCTGCTCGCCTTCCCGGCGCTGCTCGCCGCCTGCTCGAGCGGCGGCACCGCGCCGCCGTCACCCAGTGCGTCCGACGACGGCGGGGCCGCCTTGGGCTATCCCGTCACCGTGGACAACTGCGGCACCGAGGTGACGCTCGACGCTCCGCCGGAGCGGATCGTCACCATCAAGTCCTCGACCACCGAGCTCGTGCTCGCGCTCGGTCTCGGCGATCACCTCATCGGTGCCGCGTTCCTCGACGGCCCGTTCCCGGCCGACCTGGCCGATGCGGGCGGTGAGGTGCCGATCCTGGCCGAGCGGGCGCCGTCGTCGGAGATCGTGCTCGCAGCCGAGCCGGACCTCGTGTTCGCCGGGTGGGAGTCGAGCTTCGCAGCCGACGGTCTCGGGGAGCGGTCCGAGCTGGCCGGCCTCGGCGTCGACACCTACGTGGCACCCGCGGCGTGCCAGGGCGAGGGCTACCGACCCGACCCGTTGACCTTTGAGTCGGTGTTCGCGGACATCGCCGAGGCAGGCGACCTGCTGGGTGCGCCGGAAGCGGCGGCGGAACTCGTGGCGGAGCAGCGGGCGGCGCTGGAGCAGGTGACGCCTTCGGACGAGGGCCTGACCGCGCTCTGGTACTCCTCGGGCTCGGACACCCCGTTCGTGGGCGGCGGCATCGGGGCGCCGCAGATGATCATGGAGGCCGCCGGCCTGACCAACATCGCCGCCGGCATCGAGGAGTCCTGGGGGTCGATGGGCTGGGAGAGCGTGGTGGCCGCCGAGCCCGACGTGATCGTGCTGGTCGACTCCGCATGGAACACCGCCGAGAACAAGATCTCGGTGCTCGAAGGCAACCCGGTCACGGCCGCGCTGCCCGCGGTGCAGGACAGCCGCTACCTCGTGGTGGACTTCGCCGCGACCGAGGCGGGCATCCGGAACGTCACCGCGGCCGCCGCGCTCGTCGACCAGCTGGACGCCTTGCCGTGACGGCGCGTCTGGAGGTTCCGACCGCGGCGGCGCAGCCCGCCGCTCGTCGTCGCCTCCGGGTGCCGTGGCTCGGGATCGGGCTGGTGGCGCTGGCCGTGTCCGTGCTGCTGGCGATCGTCATCGGTCCGGCCTCGGTGACCGGGCCGGCTCCCATCACGCCGCTCGACGTGCTGGGCTCGGCGTGGCACCACCTGAGCGCATGGCTTGCGGAGCGCGGGCTTCCGATCGCGGTGGCGGAGAACCCGCTCTCGCAGGTGCGCGACGGGATCATCTGGCAGGGACGGGCGCCGCGTGCGGTGGCCGCCGTGCTCGTCGGCGCCGGCCTCGCGCTGTGCGGGGTGGTGCTGCAGGCGGCGACCCGGAACCCGCTGGCCGACCCGTACCTGCTGGGGATCTCCTCGGGCGCAGCACTCGGCGCGGTCGCGGTGCTCATCCTCGGGGTGGCGATCCCGTTGCCAGTGGCCGCGTTCGTGGGCGCAGTGCTCGCGCTGCTGGCGACCCTGGCACTCGCCGGGATCGGCGGGAGGCTCACCGCCACGCGCGCGGTGCTCGCGGGTGTCGCGGTGGGTCAGGCGGCGGCTGCCGGGGTCTCGTTCATCATCTTCTCGACGGCGCAGGGCGACTCCTATCGCGACATTCTCGGCTGGTTGATGGGCACGTTCGGGGCCGCGAGCTGGCGCTCGGTACTGATCGCACTCATCGCCCTGGTGGTGCTCGGCGGCATCCTGTTGGGCTACGGGCGCACGCTCGACGCGTTCGCGTTCGGGGACACCGCCGCGACCGCTCTGGGGGTCGACGTGCCGCGCACACGCTGGCTGCTGCTGATCCTGTCGGCGCTGCTGACCGGCGCCATGGTGAGCGTGAGCGGCGCGATCGGGTTCGTGGGGCTCACGGTCCCGCACGTGGTGCGGCTGCTGCTCGGGCCGGCGCGCGCCGGCCACGCCGCGGGGGCCCGGACCAGCGCGGCCGTGGGTGGCATCTTCCTGCTGTGGGCGGACACCGTGGCCCGGACCGTGTTCACGCCTCTTGAGGTCCCGGTCGGCGTGCTGACGGCGTTGCTCGGCGCTCCGGTGTTCGCCTTTTTGCTGCTGCGCAGCCGGCGGAGGGGTGAGGGATGACCGAGATGCTCACGGCGACCGACCTGACGGCATCCGGTCTCGGCTACCGGGTCGACGGCCTCGACCTGTTGCGGGGGGCTTCGCTGCACCTGCGCGCCGGGACGATCACGGGCCTGCTGGGTCCGAACGGGTCCGGCAAGTCGACCATGCTGCGGGTGGTCGTCGGCGCGCTGCCCGCGAGCGCCGGGACCCTCGCGGTGACCGAGGACGGCCGAAGCCTCGATCTGGTGACCATGCGCCGCCGCGACCGGGCCCGACGGCTGGCACTGGTGGAGCAGGACGCACATACGGAGGTGCCGCTCCGGGTGCGTGACGTGGTGGCACTGGGCCGGATCCCGCACGAGCGCCGGTTCGCGGGGGCGATCGACGACGACCCGGTCGTGGCCGATGCGATCGAGCGCGCCGGAGTCGCCGCGCTGTCCAACCGCAGCTTCGACACCCTCTCCGGCGGCGAGCGGCAGCGCGTGCAGCTCGCGCGTGCGCTGGCGCAGCAGCCTCGGGTGCTGCTGCTCGACGAACCGACCAACCACCTCGACCTCGCCGCGCAGCTCGACATGGTGCGGCTGATGCGCGAGGTCGCCGACACCGGCGTGGCGGTGCTGGTCGCGCTGCACGACCTGGCCCAAGCCGCCGAGACCTGCGACGAGGTCGTGGTGCTCCGCTCCGGCGAGGTGGCCGCGGTCGGCGATCCGCACGAGGTGCTCTCCCCCGCTCTCCTCGGCGAGGTCTGGCGCGTTCGCGGCGAGTGGGTCACGGGCGAACGCGGCCGCGCCCTGGTGGTCAGCGCGCTCTGACACGGCGCCACCCCTGGTCCGCAGTCGCCCCAGCGTTGCAGAACTGGCCCTGTTGCGCGCTTCTGCCACGGCCGCGACGCAGGGGCGTAGGAGATCCCGCCCTCATGGACACTTTCGCTACGCCCCGACGCAGACGGTCACCGCTCGCCCCGCACCAGCCGCTGCAGATGGGCGTGGTTCTCGGCCATGTAAGGGTTGCCGATTCGCGCGTCGTCGCTGTCGCCGCGGGTGAGCACGTCGGCGAGGTAGCGGCGGTCGGCATCGAGGCGGGCGACCGGGTCGCGTGTGGGGTGGCCGTGGCCCGGCACCAGCACCTCGGCACGCGCCACGTACGGCGCAAGCGCGTCGAGGGCGGCGATGTAGGCGGGCAGGTCGTCGGGCCAGAAGGGCAGCGGCAGCTCGACATCGGAGAGCATGTCCCCAGCCAGCAGCACGCCACGCTTGGGCAGCCACAGCGCCGAGTGACCGGGTGCGTGGCCGTCGTGGACCACGAGCTCGGCCTCGCCCCATGGATCGGGCAGCACCCCGCCGTCGACCACGTCCACCTGAGCGAAGAGCGCCAGCAGGTCGGCCGGCCACCCCGGCCCCATGTGCTCGAGCAGAGCGGCCCGCTCGCTGACGGCGAGCTCGGCCGTGCGCCGCGAGGCCCAGCGCGGCGCCGCGCCGAACCGCGGGTGCCACAACAGGTGGTCGTGGTGGGCGTGGGTGCTGAAGCCGGCGCTCACGGTGAGGCTGCGTGCGTCGAGCAGGTCCGCGAGCGCCTCCAGTTCGGTGGGCACCCAGGCGGGGTCGACGAGCAGCGCCTCGCTCCCTCGCACGATGATCGTCGAGGTCGTGGTGTCGGTCGCACTGGTGGTGACGCTGACGCCGCCGGCGACCTCGACGGCGGTCACGGCCTCGTCGCCGCCAGATAGGCCTCGCCCCGCGGTGAGACGCGGTAGCCGACCGGGAAGCTGAGCGTGAGCCCGAGGTTCTTCAGCTTGCGCACGTCGAGCTTGAACGGGTCGCGCTCGCGCCCCACCATCGCCGCCAGATCCGGCGCCCTGCGCTCCGGGTTGGCGGCGATCAGGTCGAGGGTCTGGCGGGTCCAGGGGCCGATCGCCGAGGCCCGGTCGAGCCGGTCCAGCCGGGTGGTGATCGTCTCGATGTCGGACGGCGTGAGCCCGGCTGCGTGGGCGA
The DNA here is from genome assembly GCF_048594945.1 of Pseudactinotalea sp. Classification (NCBI taxonomy): domain Bacteria; kingdom Bacillati; phylum Actinomycetota; class Actinomycetes; order Micrococcales; family Cellulomonadaceae; genus Pseudactinotalea; species Pseudactinotalea sp. The sequence goes on from NZ_JBMDXJ010000109.1 coordinate 11,717, forward strand.
GCTCGTCTCGTTCGTCGGGTCCGTCGTGCAGGTGGAACGCGACCCGGTAGATCGGCAGGCCGGCCTCCCCGGGGAGCTCACGCAGCAGCGCTGCCGCACTCGGGTACCCGGCACGGACCGCGTCCTCCCGGGTGATCGAGCGCACCGGCACCGTGTCGACCTCGTCCACGGCCAGCCGGCCCACCACGGTCCGGTACAGCCGCCCCGCCACCACCTGCGGCCGCTTCCACCGCCGGAAGGTGAGCGTGATCTCGCCTGCCTCGACCGCTGCCTTGTCCCGCATCAGCATCCGCACGGGGTCCATCCTGCACTCCGCGTGCACGAGAATCCGATTTCAACGCTCTTCCGGCACCGGAGAGGTTTGACTGCAGTTCCGGCAGCCGCCTGCCGCGGCTCGTGCGCCGTTGCGGCCGTCGCAGCGCCGAAACAGCAACGAATGCGGTCTGGCGCCGAAAGAGCGTTGAAACCTATCGCTCAGCTGCCCGTGCGGAACATGTCCTCCTCGGGGCTGCGCACGACCGCGCGGGCGCCCGGGCCGTCGTCGGGCGTGATCACCGCCCCCGAGCCGCGCACGATCGCGATCGGGCGGCCGCCGACCTTGCCCTTGACAAGGTCGGCGGCTGCGGCGATCTCGTCGGCCACAGCCACGGTGGTGGCCTGCAGCTCGCGACCGTGGGAGTCGGCGGTGCCGCGCAGGTCGGCGATCGGGTGCAGCCCCGCCACACCGATGGCGATATCGGCGATGCCACGGCGCCAGGGCCGGCCGACCGTGTCGGTGACGATGACACCAGGCCGCACGCCGAGGCGGGCGTTGAGGCCGCGCCGGATCGTGCGGGCCGAGGCATCCGGGTCCTTCGGAAGCAGCAGCACCGTGCCGTCCGGGACGTTGCTCGCGTCGATGCCGGCGGCCGCGAGCACGAGCCCGTGGTGGGTCTCGACGATCCGCAGCACAGACCCGTCGGGGTTCTCGCGGCGCGCCACCTCGCGGACCGACTCGGCGTCGATGAGCGCCTCGCGGTCGGTGGCCTTGGCGAGGCGACCCTCCGCCTTGGCGACGATCTTGCTCGCGACCACCACGACGTCGTCGTCCCTCACCCCCTCCGAACCATCGGGCCAGACCAGGCCCGCCAGCAACGGGGTGAGCACGGCGGCAAGGTCGGTGCCGGAGGTGATCTGCGGCAGCCCGTCGGGCGCCTGAGCGAGCAGCAAGCTGACTCCTTTAGCGGGTGAGGGCGGGAAGCACGTCGCGGCCGAAGGTCTCGATCCACTCGCGCTGGTTGCGGCCGACGTTGTGCAGGTAGATGCGATCGAAGCCGAGGTCGAGGTAGCGCTGGATCTCGGCGCGATGCAGGTCGGGGTCGGCGGAGACCACCATGCGACCCTCGAAGTCCTCGGGTCGCACCATCTTGGCGATCTGGGCGAGCTCGAACGGGCTGCGGATGTCCGACTGGGGGAACCGCATACCGCCGTTGGGCCACTCGAGCACCGCGTTCGCCATGGCCTCCTCGTCGGTCTCGGCCCAGGACTGGTGCAGCTGCACCACCTTCGGCATCGCGGCCGCGTCCTTGCCGGCTTCTCGGGCACCCGCCGCGAACCGAGCGAGCAGCACGGCGATCTTGTCGACCGGGGCACCGAGCGTGATGAGGCCGTCGGCATTGCGACCCGCGCGCCGGGCGGTCACCGGACCCGCGGTGGCCACGAGGATCTCCGGCGCCACCTCCGGCATCGTCCAGAGCCGGGTGGACTCGAGCTTGTAGAACTCGCCGGCGTGCTTGTGGTCCTTGCCCGCCAGGCTGCTGCTGAACAGCTTGTGGATGATGTCGACCGCCTCGAACATGCGATTGATCCGCTCGGGCGCCTCCGGCCAGTACGGCGCCACCACGTGCTCGTTGATCGCCTCTCCGGAACCCACGCCGAGCCAGTGGCGGCCGGGGTACATCGCCGCAAGGGTCGCGCTCGCCTGTGCCACCACAGCGGGGTGGTAGCGGAACGTCGGAGCGGTCACGCCGGTGCCGAGGTCGCCCGTGGTGCGCTCCCCCGCCGCGCTGAGCACGTTCCACACGAACGCCGCCTGCCCCTGCTGCGGCACCCACGGCTGGAAGTGGTCGGCGGCCATCACGCCAGAGAACCCGTGCTGCTCGGCGAGCTCGCAGTAGCCGAGCACCTCGCGCGGCTCGAACTGCGCGAGCATCGCGGCGTAGCCGATCGTCGCCACAGTTCAGCCCTCGGCCGCGCGGTCGGTGTGGCCCAGGCTCATCTCGGGCGCCACGAGGTCGCGGACCCGCCGCTTGAGCTCGCCGATCTCGGGAAAGCCGCCGTCGGTCTTGCGGTTCCAGATCGTCTCCGCACCCACCTCGATGCGGAAGATCCCGCCGTGGCCGGGCATGAGCGTCACGCCACCGAGCGCGTCACCGAAGGTCTGCAGCAGCTCGCCCTGGTACCACTGCGCACGCAGCAGCCACCGGCAGTCGAGGCAGTACCGGATCGTCACGGTGCTCAGGCTGGTCACCACGCCACGATCCTCCCAGGTTTGGCGCCCGCCCCTCCACGGCGGTGAGTCCAGTCCCACTGTCGGCGCGGGGCGGTGAGTCCAGTCCCATCACAGGCCCGACGGTGGGACTAGACTCACCACCCCTCACGGGTGGTGGGACTACAACTACCGGCGCGCCGCGGCGTGGGCAGTGTGCGGAGGGTCAGGGGCGTACCAGCACGTCGCGCAGCAGCGGCTCCGCTGCGAGATAGCCGTCCACGAGCTGGCGGCCCAGCTCGGGTGAACGCACCAACGGATGCTCGGCGAAGGCACGCCAGGCACGCTCGCGTGACCCCGTGCGCGCGGCCTCGATCGCCAGCCGCTCGCTCGCCTTGACGCCGGCGACGAGCCCGAGCTGAGACAAGGCCAACGGCGCGTGCTGACCGACCGGCCGGGCGCCGTCGGCATCGACCCGAGCCGACACCTCGATGACCGCATCGTCGGGGAGAGCCGGGATCACGCCGTCGTTGGCGAGATTGAGGATCATCCACGCGGGCGTGCCGGCGAGCAGGGCGGCCATGAGGTCGACGGCGACTTCGTGGTATCCGCCGCCCTCCCGCTGCCCACCGCTGAGGTCGGTGTGCTCGCGGGTGCGCGCGTCGGCCATGTACGTGTTCTCGCGCTCGGCGAGCGTCGCGCGCCACCGGTCCGCAACACCCGACCCCGGGCCCGCGTCGAAGAATGCCGCCTGTTGCTGCACGAGGAACGCGGCGCGGCCCGACTGCTCCTGCGCGGTTGCGGGCTCGTAGTAGTGCAGGTACTCCCCCGGCAGGCAGCCGAGCACGCGGAGCCAGTCGACGTCATACAGCGCGGCTTCGTCGAGGCGTAGCAGCGCGTCGCGGTCGGCGAGCAGGGCCGGCAGGTGGTCCTCGCCGCGGTGCTCGAGCGAACGCAACCAGCCCAGGTGGTTGAGGCCGAGGTAGTCGCCGGTGATCTCTCGGTCCGGCAGCCCGACCGCCCTGGCCGCGCTGCGGAGCAGGCCGATCGGGGTGTCACAGATGCCCACCACCCGGTTGCCCAGGTGGGTGCGCATCGCTTCGGTCACCAGGCCAGCGGGATTGGTGAACGACACGACCCACGCCCGAGGCGCGACCGACGCCACAAGCCGAGCCACGCCGTCGACCACCGGGACGGTACGCAGCGCGTATGCGAGCCCACCGGGGCCGATGGTCTCCTGACCGAGGAGGCCGAGGTCGCGTGCGACCTGCTCGTCGCGCACCCGCCCCTGGGTCCCGCCCACGCGGATCGCGGAGAAGATCACGTCGGCACCCTCGACGGCGGAGCGCAGGTCGGTCTCGATCCGCACCCGGGGTGCGTCGGGGGCGCCCGCGAGCCGCTCTGCGGCTACGGCGGCGATGACCGCAAGCCGGGCGGGGTCGAGGTCGTGGAGAACGATCTCGTCGATGTCCACGCGACTTCGCGCGCGGGACACGGAGTCGATCACGAGCGGGACCCGGAAACCACCACCACCGAGGATCGTCAGCTGCACGGCGTTCACGCTACCGGTGGCAGACTCGTGGGCATGACACCGGAGCCTGAACTGGACCTCCTGCTCGCAGGCACGGTGTTCTTCGACCTCGTGTTCACCGGGTTTCCGCACCAGCCGCAGCCCGGCACCGAGGTGTGGACCGAGGGCATGGGGTCCTCCCCCGGCGGGATCGCCAACCTCGCCGTGGCGGCGGCACGGCTGGGGCTGCGCACCGCCGTGGCCTCGGGCTTCGGCGACGACCTGTACGCAGACTGGCTGTGGAGCACGCTGCGGGACCAGGAGCGGATCGATCTGTCCTACTCGCAGCGGCACCACGGCGCGCACACGCCGGTCACGGTGGCGCTGTCCTACGACGACGACCGTGCGTTCGTCACGCACGGCCACCCGTGGCCGGTCTCGACCGGCGAGATGCTCGCCGACCCGCCCCGCACGCGCGCCGTGCTCGTGGATCTCGGCGACGAGACCGTGCGAGCCGAGCGCTGGTGGCGCCAGGCCGCGGCCGACGGTGCGCTCGTGTTCGCGACCGCAGGCTGGGACCCCGAGCAGCAGTGGGATCCGCGGATCCTCGACGAGCTCGCCGGGTGCCACGCGTTCTTCCCCAACGCGGTCGAGGCGATGGGGTACACGCGCACCGACTCGGTCGAGGCGGCGCTGTCGGCGCTCTCCGAGCACGTGCCGCTGGCGATCGTGACCCAGGGCCGCAGCGGGGTGAGCGCGATCGACCGCACCACAGGTGAGCGCGAGAGCGTGCCGGCGATCCCGGTCGCGGCGATCGACACCACCGGTGCCGGGGACGTGTTCGCGGCCGCCGTGGTGCTCGGCACGCTGAAGGGCTGGCCGCTGCGCAAGCGGCTCGCGTTCGCCGCACTGTGCTCGGCGCTCACCGTCACGCAGGTGGGCGGGTCGCTCGCCGCGCCCGGGTGGGGCGACGTCGCGGACTGGTGGCGTGAACAGCAGGCAGCCGCCGACGGCGGTGGGTCGAGCCAGGAGATCGTCGATCGTTATGCCTTCCTCACCGAGTGCCTCCGCGGGGTCGAGACGCCGAAGGTGCGCCGCGCCGAGGCGACGATCGCGAGGTTCTCGGACGCGGGCTGACCGCGGTGACGGAGCGTCCGCACGACCGATCGACAAGGAGAGCCATGACTGCACTCGAGACCGTCCTCGCCTACCACCGCGCCTGGACCAGCGGCGACGTCGACGAAGCGATGACCTACGTGAGCGAGGACGCGGTCTGCCACGCACCGGGGGCGGAGATCGCCGGGAAGGCGGCGTACCGGGCGTTCCTCGCCGACTTCGCCCCGCGGCTGGTCGGGGTCACGGAGCTGGCGAGCATGGCCGACGGCGAGGTTGTCACGCTGTTCTACCTCCCACGGACCGCCACGACCGCGACCGCCCCGGCGGCGGAGCTGTTCACGCTCCGCGGCGGGCTCATCGCCGACACCGTGCTGGTGTTCGACCGGTTGTCGTACGCACCGCCGGAGTCGGCATGACCGCCACCGGTGCCTCCCTGACCGACCGCGTCCGCGCGGCGCTCGCTCACGAGTCCGACGTACGGGAGGTCCGCATGTTCGGCGGACTCTCGTTCATGGTGCGTGGGGCGATGCTGGTCGCGGTGCGCGGTGACGAGAGCCTGCTCGCGCGGGTCGATCCCGAGCGAGGCAACGAGCTGGTTGCCCGGACCGGCACCTCGCGCGCCGAGATGGGCACCGGGCGCGACATGGGCCCGGGATGGATCCACGTCACGGCCGAGGCGCTCGACGGCGATGGCCTCACCTTCTGGCTTGACGCGGCACGCGCGTACCACGCGTCCCTGCGCTAGAACAGCTGGATCCAGCGCTCCGTGCCACCCATCAGCCAGAATGGGTGAATGTCGATCGCGTGGAACCAGCTGCCGCTGC
>NZ_JBMDXJ010000011.1:0-4757 GCF_048594945.1 Pseudactinotalea sp.
GGCACTGGCGCAGACCGCTGCCTGGTACCCGGTGCTCAAGCAGCGGCGCCGTGCGCTGAGGATCACATCCGGCAACCCGCAGGAGACGTGCTTCCCGGTGGCGTTCGAGCTTGCGACCACCCGGGGGGCGCCCGGCCAGGACGCCGCCGGCGTCGCCGACACCGCGCTGGCCGATCGCGCCGCCGAGCACCCGGACCCGCCGCTCGACCACCTGCTCGACGACCCATCCCTGGCCACACATCTCGAGCAGGCCTGGGACCGCACGGGCGCAGACACCGCCGACTGGGCCGACCACGAGGCCGCCGCCACCGCCGCGCTGCTCACCACCTTCCGCGCCCTCGGCACCGAGCACGCCGCCGCCGCGTGGGCCGACTGGCTCGCCCTCCCCCGCCCCGCCGCGCTCGCCGAGTCGCTCAGGTTCGGCGACGGCGACACCGCGCTGCGCCGCGCCGTCGAGCAGGCCATCCCGGGCGCCGTGACCACGCCGCTGCTGCTCACCACGCTCGGCCTGGCCGAGGGCGCCACCCTCGCCCGTCCGTGCCTGCGCGGAACCCAGCCCGACGCCCTGCTGGAACGGAGCATCGAGAGGCGGCTGCGCTCCGCCGTCAGGCGCTCGAGCGAGACCTCCCCCGAGCAACTGGTCGAGGCGGAGATCGCCCGCGCCAGCGAGCCCGCCGGCTTGCTGGCCGCGTCGCTGGCTGCCGCGTTCCTGCTCGGCGCCGTGCTCGCACCGGCCCTGCGACCGCTCGCCCCCACCGAGGAGATCGCCGACCCGGCGCCGGTGCTGGCCGAGATCCGTACCCGGTTCGCGCGCGAGGCGTACGTGCTGCGGGCGCGCAGGTACGTCGCGGGCGGGGTGGCACTAGCGGCACCCGATGCCGGGCTCACCGAGGTGATGCGCGACCTCCTCGAGCTGTACCGCCCGTTCCTGCGCCGCCTCTGGGCGCGCCTGCACGGCTTCGAGCTCGCGGGTACCGGCACGCTGGAGGTCGCCGAGGTGCGCGATCTCCTCACCGGCGTGGCCCGCTCGGTCAGCCTCGACCTACGCACTCGGATCCGCCGCACCCTCGAACGGCAGGTGGCTGCATGACTCCCGTGCTCATGATGGACGGCGCGCTCGTCGAGGCGCCGCTGGAGCAGGACACGCTGCGCGTCACCCTGACCGACCCCGCTGCCGCCGAACCGTGGTTGACGCGGCTGCTGGGCAGCGACGTCGCCGTGAACGTCCTCGCCGGGTCGACGGCGGTGCCGCGCCACCCGCTGCTGGCTCGCCTCGCGCTCGTGCTGTGGGCGCGCCGCTGGTGGCCGGCCAGCCGCCTGTTGCGGATCCCGCCGCTGCCGGGGCACCTGCTCGCGCTCGAGGCCGCCCACCTCAGTGCCGCGCTCGACGGCCACCTCGACCCCTTCGAGGCCACCCCTCAGGAGTGGTTCGACCTGGCCGCCGCGGGGGCTCTTGACTGGTCCGGCACTCGCCCCGCCCTCGAGGCGCTCGCCACCTTCTTCGCTGAGCAGGACGACGAGCGCGCCGCCACCGCCGAGCGGCTGGCCGCGCACGCGACCGGAGTTGCTCCCGGTGACTTCGCGCTGGCCGCGGGCGGTCCGAGCGCTGCGGTACCCGCCGCCGCGCTCGCCAGTGGCTCCGCGAGCGTCGACTGGGCGCTCGTGCCGCCCGGTGTGCTCGATGCTGCTGAGAACACGGTGCGCTGGTCGCTGATCCCTGCGGGCTCGGGTGCTGCGCTCCGGGTCGAGGTCACCGCGTTGCCCGGCGCCGACGCGCCGGTGCAGGCGATCGCGACCACGGCGGAGCACCGCCTGGTCATCGACCTCGTTCCCGAACCGCTCACCATGGTGGGTGAGGCACCGGTGCCCGACGGCGTCGCGGCGGCCATCCTCGATGGTCGCCTCGATGTGGTGGTGACCTCGCCAGGGGCCGACTCCGCGGTCACCACAGTGGCCGAGCGGGCTGCCGTGCTGGCGTGGGTACAGGCACGCGCAGATCAGCCGCAGGAGGAGCTGCTGCTGGCTGAGCGGAGCCTCGGATGGTGAGTATCGGCGTCGGCATGGCGATGCCGGGCCACTGGCCCACCGGACCAGCACCGGAGGGTGTCACGGTCAGCCATGGGTACGGCTGTGCGTGCGTCGCGCAGGCATTCGGGAACCTCCCCTTCAACACGGTCCGCACCCGCATCTGCCGACTCTCCGACGACGCCTATCTGAAGGCCCTCCTGGACGCGAACGAGGCCTTCATCTCAGCCAAGGGCGCAGGGGCCGGTGACGAGGCGATCGCCGCCTACAGGGCGCTGGCCGAGCGGGCGGTCGAGCTCGAGAACTTCACGCTGGCGTTCGGTGCCGACGCCGACGTGGGCGACCTTCACTATCGCCGCGGCGAGCTGCACCTGGCCCGGGCGGCGGCGCAGCGGGTCCTCGACGCGATGCCGGGCTTCTACGCCACCGTGACGCACTACCAGCAGTTCGTGGAGGTACGGCCGTGCGAGGCGTCACGCGACATCGCCGAGCGCACGCTCATCAACATCGACATCGAGGAGCAGCGCCTCGTCGAAGCCGGCGCCCTCATCGAGCGGCAGCACGAGCGGAACCTCCAACGCCGCGCAACCGAGGCGCAGCACCCAGGCCAGTTCACGCCGTCGATGATGATCGCGTTCGACCTGGACGACCACGAGCTGGAGGTGCTGCGCGCCCGACTCGCCGTGGCACGTGGCGATCAGGCGGCTGCAGCGCGGCACCTCGACGACGTGGTGGCCGCGCTGACCGGCTGGACACCGCCGGACGCCGCCGGCCTGACCGACGCCGACCGCGACGGTCTGCGCGACCAGGCACGGACGGTCGGAGAGATGGCGCGCGCCGAGCGCACGCGGCTCGATATCAACACGGGGCGCGCCGACGAGGGCCACGCCGGACTCGTGTCCGGCCGGCTCCGCGGCGTGGTCGGATTCGGGGACGAGGCGCACCTGATCGAGATGACCGAGACGGACTCGATCACGAGGCTACGGGAGCTCTACGACGAGCAACTGCAGCGCGGACAGCCGGCGCAGGCAGCCGAGACGGCCTTCACCTTGGGCTGCCGCTACGTCGAAGAGGATGATGCCGAGGCTGCCTTGAAAGCTCTTGCCAAGGCCGAGCGAGGCTGGCGGAAGGTGGGACAGACCGCTGCGCAGGAGCCGCGCCTGGCCCTGCCGCGCGCGCTCGCGCTGACCGGCATCGGACGCCACACCGAGGCGCTCGTGATGGCACGCGACGCCGCACAGCGCTACGTGAAGGCGGGTGCAGGGTTCGACGCCGTACGCGCCGACGTCATGACCGGCATGATCGCCGCCCAGGTGGGTGACGTCGGGCATACGGACATCGCCGTGGCTGCCGCACTGGGGTCGGACGCGCTGCGCTACACGCTCGCCACCGCACCGGAACGGGAGGCCTGGGATACCGCCGCCGTGCAGCCGGCCATAGAGCTCGCCATCACGCTGCTCTCCGCCGCCGACCGCAAGGACGAGTTGGCTGCGCTGCTCGAACAGCGCGCTGCCGTGGGCGCGCTCGACCCCACCGCCCCCGCCACGTCCGCCCCCGCACCCCCTCCCGTACCCGAAGGGCACAAGACTGCCGAAAGGGAACGGCCTGCCGTGCCCTTGGGACACGCTCGTGCCCTTTCGACGTCGCCTGCGGCCGACGACATGCTCACGCTCGCGGCCGGAGCAGCCCCGCTGGCGCGAACCGCTGCCGAGCACACTTCGGCAAGGACGTGGCGACTCGCACCACCCCCCGAGTCGCCCACGCTCGCCGCAGCGCTCAAGCGTGCGCGCCGCCGCTACCGGCTGCCTGAGGCGGCGCACCCAGCCCAGCCAGCAGAGTCAGCCCAGCCAGCGTCAGGCTCACCTCGACCACCAGCCGCCGAGTCGGAGCGAGCAGCGGTCATCCTCCGATTCGTCGAGCTCGGGGAGGTGACGTACCGCGTGTGGCGCAACTCTCTGGTACCGGACCGGCCCGAGATCGCTGTGATCAACCCCGCTGGCCTTCACGCGAGTCTGGAGGCACTGCAGCAGGCGCTGCCAACACCGCTGCCGGGCGAGGACCAGGCTGCGGCGCTGACCCGCGCCACCGCCGGGGCGCTCGGCGGCGACCAGCACGCTCTCGACGAGTTGGCAGCCAACCTCGGCACCTTGCTGCTGCACGGCGTCTCGAGCGCGCTGACCGCCCACGGATCCCGTCCGCGGCTGCTGATTCAGCCCAGCGCGGCGCTGGAGCAGGTGCCGTGGCCGCTGCTCACGATCTCCGCCCCTGAGCTCAAGCCGACCCACCCTCACCTGGTCGACCTGATCGACCTCGCCGACATCGCCTTACTGGCTCCCGAGGGCGTGGCAGCCGCCGCGCGCCCCGTGACCGAAGGCGCCGGCTTGCTGCGCGTGATCGAGCCGACCGGTACGGGACTGGGCCGCCTGCTACGCGAGGAGGCCACGCCGTCGAGCGGGCCAGACGTCCGCACGCGGCAGCGGTGCCGCTACGAGCGGACCGACCTCGCCACCGACCTCGCCCAGCAGCCGGCAGCCTTCATGTATCTCGGTCACGTCGGAGCACCGGGAGTGATCTCTGGCCTTCAGCTGAGCGACGGCACCCTCACCGCGCTCGACCTCGCACGCCTCCCGATGCCGCCGCGCGTGGCGCTGCTGGGATGCGCGAGCGCGCAAGACCTGGCGCAGGCAGATGCCGCATCGCTTCCGCGTGCCGCGGTCACCGCCGGTGCCGCG
>NZ_JBMDXJ010000110.1:0-6803 GCF_048594945.1 Pseudactinotalea sp.
TCGCCCCAGTCGATGCCGGTGTAGATCACGACCTGGATCACGTTGAGCGTGGGCTGCGGCGGATCCGCCGGCACGGCGTACCAGGTGGAGTGGATCGTCTCGACCGGGTTGTCCTCGTGATATCCGGTCGAGACCGAGAAGCCGTCAGGGGTGGACCACGTCGCAGCCGTCAGGTCGAGAGCCGCGAGCTGCAGCTCCTCGTCCCGCTCCTTGTCGTCCTCACCGCACTCGAGCAGCCAGGAGGGGATCTCGGTCGGCATCGTCGCGTCCTCGTCCGGCTCCCCGCTCGTGCCGGCGTCGGTCGGGCCCTCGGTCTCCTCGTTGCCGAACCCCGGAATCGCGCAGGACGCGAGCAGCGCGAGCGAGGCGACCGCCACGGTCGACTGGAGCCACCTACGCACCGGGGACCACCAACGACGCCGCGACGGCCTCGCAGCCTGCGACGATCTCGTCGCGGTAACGCTCCGCGGTCCACTGGCAGTACAGATGCAGCAGCTGGTCCTCGCTGAACAGCCACCAGCCGGTGTAGTCGTAGCTCGACAGCCCGATCTCCTGCCGGATCGCCGGGAGTCCCGCCAACGTGGTCATCTCGGCGTCGCCCAGCGACTCGGCGGCGATCTGGTCCCGGTAACGGGCGAGCTTCTCCTCCACCGCCTCCAACGGCACGCGACCGCAGCCGTCGGCGAGGTCGCCCCAGTCGACGCCGGTGTACAGCACGAGGCTGAGGACGTTCAGGCGTGGCATCGGAGGGTCGGTCGGCTCGGCCACCCAGTTGCTGTGCAAGGTCTCGACGGGGTTGTCCTCGATGTACCCGCTCGCCTCGGTGTAGCCGTCGGGCATGCTCCACGTCGCCTGCGTGAGGTCGAGGGTGCTGAGCTGCAGGCTCTCGTCGCGCTCGCCCTTGTCGTCGCCGCCGCACTCGAGCAGCCAGGACGGGATCTCGGTGGGCATCGTCGCGTCCTCGTCCGGCTCCCAGCTCGTGCCGGCGTCGGTCGGGTCCTCGGTCTCCTCGTTGCCGAACCCGGGAATCGCGCACGATGCGAGCAGGGCAGCCGCAGCCACCGCCACCAGCAGCCCCCGGGTCCCCCTGCTACGCACCGGCGACCTCGAGGGAGTCGACCAGCTCGTCACACCCGCCGAGCATCTTGTCCTTCTCTGCGTCCGAGGTCCACTGGCAGTAGAGGTGGATCAGCTGGCTGCGACTGAAGACCCAGTAGCCGCGGTAGGAGTACTCCGTGAGCGCGAGGTCCTGCTCGAGCGCGGGCAGGCCGGCGATCTCGAGCTCCGCCGAGTCGGTCAGCGCCTCCGCCTCGTTGCCCTCGCGGTACGACTCAAGGCGTTCGTCGATGGCCGCGATCGGCACGCGCCCGCACTCGTCGATGTCCTCGCCCCAGTCCAGCCCGGAGTAGACCACGACGGCCAGCACGTTCCGTGTCACCGGGTCCTCGGCGGGCTCAGCCGCCCAGAACGACTCGATGTGCTCGACCGGCAGATCCTCGGAGTAGGCGAATGTCTCGGCGAACCCGGTAGGCATACCCCACGTGGCGGCAGTGAGGTCGACGTCGGAGAGCTGCATCGTGGGATCGGCGTTCTCAGGATCACCGCACTCGAGCAGTGCGGCGTCGATCGAGGTGCTCGCGCCGGATGCCCCGTCACCGCTGTTCTCGGGGTCGTCGCCGTGGTCCCCCCCGCCGCCGCAACCGGTCAGCAGGAGCGCTCCTACCGCCGCGACCAGCGCGAACGTCCGTCGATGCCCCATGCGCAGTGTTCTAACACACCTGCGGTATCCGACCGATGGGCAGGTCAGCCCGTGGCCGACTCAACCGACGCGCAGGCTTCCGATCAGCTCCGCGCAGCCGGCGCGCACCTCGTCCTCATGGCTGGTCCACTGGCACTGGATGTTGAGCATGTCGGCGCGGCCGTAGATCCAGTGGTGCACCACGGTGATGCCGACGGACGGATAGGTGCGTTCCTCGACCACGACCGGCATGCCGGCAAGCTCGATCAGCTCCGGCTTCATCGTCACCTCGGAACCCGACTGCTCGTTATGGTCGGCCAGTCGAGCCAGCACCTCGTCGAGATCGAGGCGGTCGCATGCGTCGGCTACCGGTCCGTTCGCGAGCGTGCGGTAATGCACCCAGGCGAGGTTCTCGATGCCGGCGGGGCGGTCCAGCATGTAGTACGTGTCGTCGAGGTCATCGCCCTCGGCCGTCTGGATCTGCCCCAGCCCGCCGGTGCCGTCGGTGCTGAATCCCGGTGGGACGTCGTAGCCGATACGTGCGACGCTGTCGGGCACCCGGAGCGCCTCACCCTTGTCCTCGGGTGGGCATTCCCGCAGGTCGGTGGGCAGCTCGGTCGGGGCGTGCCCCGACTCGCTGCTCGTCGGCGCAGCGCCCGACGGCGGTGGGTCGCCTGAGCCGGCAGCGTCACCACAACCTGCGAGCAGCAGGAGGGTGAGCACAGCACACGTGAGCTGTCGAGCCTTCATGCCCGCCACCCTCGCACCCCATCAATGCGGGCGCGATGGACAGAGATCCCCGACGGAGCAGTCCCTGTCAGTTGTGCACGATCTGGTCGCCGATCGTGTGCAACCGGATCGAGTTCGTGCTGCCCGCCACGCCCGGCGGAAGTCCGGCGACGACCACCACGGAATCGCCCACCTCGGCCAGCTTGGAGTCCTGCACGACCTGGTCCATCTGCGCGACCATGTCGTCGGTGTGCTTGACCTGCGGGACGATGAACGCCTGGACGCCCCACGAGAGTGCGAGCTGATTCCGCACCGCGGGGATCGGGGTGAACGCGAGCAACGGGATCGCCGAGCGGAGCCGGGACATCCGCCGCGCACTGTCACCGGACTGCGTGAAGCACGCGACATACGTGACCTCGAGCGACTCGGCGATCTGCTTGGCCGCCCTGGTCATGACACCGCCGCGCGTGTGCGGCGGCACCGTCACACGCGTGACGCGCTCAAGCCCATGATCCTCGGTGTTCTCGATGATCCGCGCCATCGTGCGAACACACTCGATCGGGTACTCCCCCACGCTGGTCTCGCCGGAGAGCATCACGGCGTCGGCACCGTCGAGCACGGCGTTCGCGCAGTCGGACGCCTCGGCGCGAGTCGGTCGTGGCGCGGAGATCATCGACTCGAGCACCTGCGTCGCGACGATCACCGGCTTGGCCATGCGCTGAGCGATCTCGATCGCGGTCTTCTGCACCAGCGGCACCTGCTCGAGCGGAAGCTCGACGCCGAGGTCGCCGCGGGCCACCATGATGCCGTCGAACGCGTCGATGATCTCCGCGAGGTTCTCGACCGCCTGCGGCTTCTCGATCTTGGCGATGACCGGTGCGCGGTACCCCACCTCGTCCATGATCGCGCGGACGTCCTCGTAGTCCGCGGCGGAGCGGACGAACGAGAGCGCGATGAAATCCGCTCGCAGGTCCAGTGCCCAGCGCAGGTCCTCGGCGTCCTTCTCGCTCAGCGCGGGGACGTTGACGGCCACACCCGGCAGGTTGAGGCCCTTGTTGTTGGACACCGGCCCCGCGACCTCCACGCGCGTCACCACGCGGGGACCGTCGACCGCCGTCACGCGCACGGCCACGCGGCCGTCGTCGATGAGGATGATGTCGCCCGGCGAGACATCGCCAGGGAGCCCCTTGAAGGTCGTGGACACCAGTTCCTTGGTGCCCGGGACGTCCTCGGTGGTGATGGTGAAGGTGTCACCCTCGGCGAGGTAGTGCTTGCCCTCGACGAACCGACCGAGTCGGATCTTGGGCCCCTGGAGGTCCACCAGGACTGCCACGGCTCGTCCCGACGCCTCCGCCGCGGCCCGCACCCGCTCGATCACCACGGCGTGCTGGTCCGCGTCCCCGTGGCTCCTGTTGATCCTGGCCACGTCCATGCCGGCGTCGACGAGAGCTTGGACCATCTCCGTGCTCTCGGTCGCCGGGCCCAGCGTGCAGACGATTTTTGCTCTACGCATGCCTCAACCCTAGTAAGAAGTCAGTTGGTGAATGTGCGCCGTCTCAGACGGCGATGGACATCGTCGTCGGCTCGATAGGAGCCGGCAACTCCGTGTTTCCGCGGAGGTAGGAATCGACTGCCGCGGCGGCCGAACGGCCCTCGGCGATCGCCCACACGATCAGGCTCTGACCGCGGCCGGCATCGCCGGCCACGAACACGCCGGGGACGCTGGTCGCGAACTGCCCGTCACGCACGATACGGCCTCGCGGGTCCACTTCGAGACCGAGCTGGGACACGACGCCGTCGGTCTCCACGCTCGTGAACCCCATCGCGAGCAGCACCAGCTGCGCCGGGATCACGCGCTCCGTGCCGTCCACCGGCGTGGGACGGCCGTCGACGAACTCGACCTCCGTCACGCGGAGCTCTCGGACGTGGCCGTGCTCATCGCCCACGAACTCGGCCGTGGAGGTCGCGTAGACCCGGTCGCCGCCCTCCTCGTGCGCCGACGCGACCCGGAAGATCATCGGGTAGGTCGGCCACGGCTGCCCCTCGGGGCGATCCTCACCCGGGCGCGGCATGATCTCGAGCTGGGTGACGCTGCGCGCGCCTTGGCGAAGCGCGGTCCCCAGGCAGTCGGCTCCGGTGTCGCCGCCACCGATGATCACCACGTCCTTGCCCTGCGCCGTGACCTGGTCGGGCACTGCCTCACCGAGCGCGGATCTGTTGCCCTGCGGCAGGTACTCCATCGCCTGGTGGATGCCTCCCAGCTCACGTCCGGGGACCGGAAGCTCGCGACGCACCGTCGCACCCATCGCGAGCACCACGGCGTCGTACCGCTCCAGCAGGTCCGTGCCGGTCGTTCCCTCCTCGTGCCCGACGGCGACGCCCGGCCTGAATCGAGTGCCTTCCGCCGCCATCTGGTCCAGCCGGCGGTCCAGCACCGACTTCTCCATCTTGAACTCGGGGATGCCGTAGCGCAGCAGGCCGCCGATCGCGTCGTCGCGCTCGAACACCGCCACGGTGTGGCCCACGCGCGTGAGCTGCTGCGCCGCCGCTAGTCCCGCGGGACCGGATCCGACCACGGCCACCGTGGATCCCGTGAGCCTGCCGGGCACCTGCGGCTCGATCAGATCGTCCTCGAACGCCCGGTCCACGATCGAGACCTCGATGTTCTTGATCGTCACGGGGTCTTGGTTGATCCCGAGCACGCAGGACGTCTCGCACGGTGCGGGGCACAGCCGCCCCGTGAACTCCGGGAAGTTGTTCGTGGCGTGCAGTCGTTCGATCGCCTCGTCCCATCGGCCGAGCCGGGCGAGGTCGTTCCACTCCGGGATGAGGTTGCCCAGCGGGCAGCCGTTGTGGCAGAACGGGATCCCACAGTCCATGCAGCGGCCTGCCTGCCGGGTCAGCGCCGGGCCGTCGCTCTCGCGCTGTTCGTAGACCTCACGCCAGTCCTGCAACCGGATCGGCACCGGCCGCCGAGCCGGAAGCTCACGGTGCCGGGTCGTCAGGAAGCCCTTCGGGTCAGCCATGTGTCGCCTCCAGGATGCGGTTCCAGACCTGCGGGTCGGCCACGTCCACGCCCGTGGCCTCGGCCTCGGCGAGCAGCGCGGTCACGCGTGCATAGCCGGGTGGTTGCACCCGCGTGAACCGGGTGCGGATCGCGTCACGGTCGCCCGTGAGCTCGCCCGCGATCCGTGAGTCGGTGTGGCGATGGTGAGCAGCGAGCAACTCGGCGATCCGGGTGAGGTCCTCGTCGTCAGGGACGTCGAGCGCTACCTCCCCGGCTGCGATCGCGGGTCCGTTGACCAGGGCGGGGTCCAGGTCCAGCACGTAGGCCGTCCCACCGGACATCCCGGCCCCGAAGTTCCGGCCCGTGGAGCCGAGCACCAGCACCGTGCCTCCGGTCATGTACTCGCAACCGTGGTCGCCGACTCCTTCGACCACGAGCGTGGCACCTGAGTTGCGGACCGCGAAACGTTCCCCCACGACTCCTCGCAGGAAGATCTCGCCCGAGGTGGCGCCGTAGGCGATCACGTTGCCGGCGACCACGTTCTGGCTCGGCGAGAAGACCGCGCTGCGCTCCGGGCGCACCACGATCCGCCCACCCGAGAGTCCCTTGCCCACGTAGTCGTTCGCGTCCCCGTGCAGCCGCCACCTGATACCCGCCGGCAGGAACGCGCCCCGCGACTGTCCGGCGGACCCGGTCAGCGTGACGTCGATGGTGCCGTCGGGCAGACCGTCGGCACCGTAGCGGCGGGTGACCTCGGAGCCGAGCATCGTGCCGACCGTCCGGTTGACGTTGCGGACACGCTCCGCGATCTGGACGGGCTCACCACGTTCGAGGGCGGGCTCGGCCCGAGCGATCAGAGTGTTGTCCAATGCCCGGGTCAGTCCGTGATCCTGCGCCGTCACCTGGTGGGCCGAGGAGCCCTCGGGCAGGTCGACCTTGGTGAGGATCGGGCTCAGGTCGAGCCCGGCGGCCTTCCAATGATCGACGGCGGCCCGGGTGTCGAGCATCTCGACGGCGCCGACCGCCTCCTCGATGGAGCGGAACCCCAGCTGCGCGAGGTACTCGCGCACCTCCTGCGCCACGTACTCGAAGAACGTCACCACGAACTCGGGCTTGCCGGAGAACCTGGCCCGTAGCTCGGGGTTCTGGGTGGCCACGCCGACCGGGCACGTGTCGAGGTGGCAGACACGCATCATGATGCAGCCGGAGACGACCAGCGGCGCGGTGGCGAACCCGAACTCCTCGGCGCCCAACAGCGCGGCGATCACCACGTCGCGGCCGGTCTTCAGCTGGCCGTCGGTCTGCACCACGATGCGGTCGCGCAGGTTG
>NZ_JBMDXJ010000111.1:0-5771 GCF_048594945.1 Pseudactinotalea sp.
TCGACGTGCTGGTCAACAACGCGGCCGCGCCGATGCTGGGGCGGGTGCCGTTCTTCGACCTGACGCTGGCGGACTGGGACCGGCAGTTCGACATCGCCGCACGCGGCACCTACCTGTGCACGCGCGAGGCAGCGGCACGGATGGCACCCGGCAGCAGCGTCATCAACATCTCCTCAATCGGCGCCACCAAGGCGCACCGTGAGGCGGTCGCGTACGACGCGAGCAAGGGCGCCATCGAAGCCTTCACGCGCGCTGCGGCACTCGAGCTGGCACCGCGGGGGATCCGGGTCAACGCGATCGCACCCGGCGCCATCTCGAACGACCGTTATGAAGCTCTCGATCCCGCCGTGCAGGCACGCGAGGTCACGCCGATCCCGATGGGTCGGGCCGGCAGCGGAGGCGAGGTCGCGGGCGTCGCGGCCTTCCTCGCCTCCGCCGACGCTGCGTACATCACCGGTCAGGTCATCACCATCGACGGTGGGCTGACGGCACAGGCCAGGCAGGCGTCGTCGGAGATCGTCATCGACACGAAGGGCAGCATCCCCGCATGAACGCCGTCACACCGGATCTGGGCGGCGTCACCGCCGTTCTCGTCACCGCGTACCGGGAGGAGACCGACCGGGTCGATCCCGGCACGATCACCGAGATCGCCGCACGGGTGGCGGGGGCCGGAATGCCGGTGCTGACCGCGCTCGGCAACACTGCCGAGGTGCAGCAGCTCGAGCGAAGCGAGCGGCACGCGGTGCTGCGAGCCGTCTCCGAGGTGAAGGACGCAGCGGCGCTGATAGCCGGCGTGGCCGGATCGGTCCGCGAGATGCTGCACGACGCCGAGACCGCCGCACAGCTCGGCTACCACGCGGTGATGGTCCACGAGCCGAGCGACCCGTTCGGGGACGCGGCCGGACACGTGGCGCTCTACCACCAGATCGCCGAGCGCAGCCCGCTCCCGGTGGTGCTCTACCTGCGTTCGCATCGACTCGACGCGACGCACATCGCCGAGGCGGTGTCGCCGTCGCGCATCATCGCGGTCAAATACGCGCGGACGGACCTGCATACGCTCACCGCTGCGATGGGGAGCACGGAGGCCGGCGCCTGTACGTGGGTGAACGGGCTCGCGGAATCGCAGGTGCCCGCGTTCGCGGGTGTGGGGGTGACGCACTTCACGTCGGGGATCGCGAATGCGCGCCCCGACATCGCGCTGGCAATCCACGCGGCCGTCACATCGGGCGACCTGCGGCGGCTGACCCAGCTTCTGGCTGACTACGCCAGGCCGGTCGAGGCCGTGCGCGCGGACGGCGGTGGGCGATACAACGTGTCCGCGATCAAGCAGCTGCTTCGGTGGCAGGGCATCGAGGCCGGCGGGGTCCGGCCACCGCACTCACCGCTCAGCGACGGTGCTCGCGCAGAGCTCGACGCCGTGCGTGAGTATGGCCTTCAGTCCGCCGTGGCATGAACGGGAGTCGCGACATGGAACGTCCCCAGGCTGCCGCGATCTTCGGTGCCGGCATCGCCGACCAGGTGCTGAGCGGAGTCGATCGCGCCCGGTGGGAGCGGCTCGTCGACGCCGATGGCCTTCACACCTCCACGGAGTCGCTGCTCGCAACGCCACAGCTCGCACAGGTGCAGGTGCTGCTCACCGGCTGGGGCGGCCCGCGCCTTCGGCCCGAGCTGCTCGCCCGGATGCCCGCACTTCAGCTCGTGCTGTATGCGGCGGGTTCGGTGCGGCACCTGGCCACCGACGAGTTCTGGGATCGGGAGATCGCACTCGTCTCGGCGGCGGACGCGAACAACGAGCCCGTGGCCGATTACGTGCACGCCGCGATCGTGATGGCGCTGAAGGGTGAGCACCACGCGCAGGCGCACCTGCGGCGAGAGCGGAGCTACCCCTCCGATCAGGGCCACCTAGGCATCTATGGGCAGATCGTGGGGCTCGTCGGGTTCGGCTCGATCGCTCGCAAGGTCGCGGCACGGCTGCGGGCGCTGGAGACAACGTTGCTGGTGTTCGATCCCTACCTCACGGCTGCGGACGCCGAGGACCACGGCGTGGAGCGGGTCGAGACGCTCGTGGACCTGTTCGAGCGCAGTCAGGTGGTCAGCGTGCACGCGCCATGGATCTCCGGCGTCAACGACGGAATGATCGGGCGCTCCGAGCTGGAAGCGCTGCCACACGGCGCCGCGTTCCTCAACACCGCCCGCGGGGCGCTCGTGGACGAGGCCGCGCTGGCCGATGTGCTGCGCGCACGTCCGGACCTGTTCGCCAACCTCGACGTCACCCGGCCCGAGCCGCCCGAACCCGACTCGCCGCTGTGGGATCTGCCCAATGTGCGGCTGACCGGTCATATCGCCGGGAGCATCGGGACCGAGCGCACCCGGCTGGGCCGGCTCGTGATCGACGAGTTGGAGCGCTGGCTCGCAGGTCAGGAGCTGCGCCATCGTGTGACCGCCGAGGAAGCCAGGACCCGGGCGTGAGCACCGACCGGATCGAGATCTTCGCGCACCCGAACGGGTCGCGGTACGGCGACGGCTCCCAGGGGTACCCGGTGGGTGACCTGGCCACCGCGATGCGGCTCGTGCGAGCACGGCGCGAGCCTGGTCAGCGCGCGGTCGTGTGGCTCGCGGGTGGCCGGTACGCGCACCACGAGACTCTCCTGCTGGGGCCTGCCGACTCGTTCACCTCCTTCGTGGCGCTGGACGGCGTTGCTCCCCCGGTCTTCGATGGTTCCGTCGTGTTGGACGACTGGCGGGAGGTGACAGTCAACGGGGTGCCGGCCCTGGCAGCCCCGGCGCCCGAGCGCGGGGGGCGAGCTCTCTACGTCGAGGGTGAGCGCCGTCGTCGTCCTCGATGGCCCCGCGAGGGGCGACTGCGGATGGAAGCTGCGGGGACGCTCGACCCGGCGGCCCACGGAGTCGGCACGATGTTCGACGGCGGCGACGCCTTCACCTACGCCGCGGGCGACATCCCTGAGCTGGCGCAGCCGGGCCACGTCGAGGTGGTGGTACCGCACTACTGGGTGCAGGAACGGCTTCCGATCGGATCTCTCGATCCTTCAACTCGCACGATCACCAGCCCGCACCGGAGCTTGTTCGCCCTGCGTGACGATGCCACGAAGAAGTTTGCGACCTACTGGCTCGACAACGTGGCCGAGGCCCTGGGCGACCAACCCGGCGAGTGGTACCTGGACTCCGATGGCAGCGTCAGCGGGCTCGACGGTCCACACGTGCTGTACGTGCCGATGCCCGGCGAGGACGCCGATTCGTTCCAGGCACGACTCCCGGTGGTCGAGGCGTTCGTCTCGATCGAAGGGGCGACGGACGCTCCGGTGCGCGAGGTGCGCTTCGAGAACGTGCGCTTCACCTACGCGGAGTTCGCGGTGCCGCCGGCTGCCGTGCCGCCGTTCGGAGTGCGCGAGGACCCGCTCCTGGAGGTGCGTGAGTACGGGTCCGAGGTGCAGGCCGCAAGCGAGGTGCCGGCGGCGATCCGGTTGCGGCACGCCCGCGCGTGCGCATTCGTGGGCGGCGGCGTGGAGCACGTGGGCGGGTACGCGATCTCGTTGGAGGACGGCACGCGCGGCACGCTGATCTCGGGCGGCAGGTTCGCGGATCTTGGTGCTGGCGCGGTGAAAGCCGGTGGTGCGGCCGACGCCTCGTCGTCGGGCTTCGTGAGCCACAACGAGATCAGCGACAACTCGATCGAGCGGGGTGGGCGCGCGTACCCCGGCTGCGTGGCGATCCTGCTGCAGCATGCCGCCCACCACGTGATCGCGCACAACGAGGTGAGCGACTTCTTCTACAGCGCGATCTCGGTGGGTTGGGTGTGGGACTACCACCCGAGCGCGTCGGTAGCGAACCTCATCGAGGCCAACCACCTGCACCACCTCGGGCAGGGCGAGCTCAATGACATGGGCGGCATCTACCTGCTGGGGATCGCCCCCGGAACGGTGGTGCGCGGCAACCACATCCACGACGTGCAGTGCCGCAACTACGGAGGCTGGGGCATCTACCTCGATGAGGCATCGTCGCACGTGCTAGTTGAAGGAAACACCGTGCACGACACCTCCAGCAACTGCCTCCACCTGCACTACGGCCGCGAGAACATCGTGCGCGACAACCTGTTCGCGTTCGCTGGCGACGGGCAGGTCGCGATCAGTCGCCCCGAGGAGCACGTGGGCCTGACCTTCACCGGCAACGTGGTGCTGGGCGACGGCCGGCCTGCCTTCAGCGGGCACGACGGCAGGCCCGACGACGTGCGGTCCTTCAACGTGCGCAGCGATCTCAACCTGTTCTGGGACTACGCACCGCGACCGGGTTCGGTAATCGCCGCGAACGGCGGGCACCAGCCGGGCGAGCGCCTGTGGGCGGTGACGGACGCACGTGACGAGGACTGGCTCGCTGCCGGCCGAGACCGCCACTCGGTCGTGCTGGACCCTGACGTGCGAGACGTCGCCGCACGCGACTTCACGCCGGGTACGAACTCGCCGGTGCACGAGCTCGGCATCCGCGTGCCGAGCACGGCCGCCGCCGGGCCTCGCCCGCAGGCGGAGCGCCGGCACCCGCTGGTCGCCTCGACCGCACCCGACCCGTACCCGCCCACCCGCGCGCGCTCGGTGTTCTAGTTTCCCCGGGACCTCGCCTCCTCCCCGGGGCGCCCAGACCCGATTTCACTGACGAAACGTCGCACTCGTAGGCGCCGGGCGGCCTCGCCCCTCGGCGACCTCGGCGCCATAGAGTCGAGGCCATGCCAGCGCCCCGAGCAGTGCTTCTGGACGTCTTCGAGACGGTGCTGACAGTCGACTTCGACGCAGTGTTCAACGGGCTGGCCGAGGCTTCAGGGGTGGGCAAGGAGCATTGGCTCGCCGGTCTCGACGAGGTGCGGCATGGCTTGATGACGGGCACAGTCTCTCCGGCTGACGCCGTCACCGTCGTCTTCGATCGCGCTCACGCGACGCCAAAGAATGTGTCCGCCCTGGTCCGTCGCGACCCCGAGTGCTTCTGGAGTACGCGACCGTCTATCCCGACGTGGTCCCGTTCTTGACTGAGCTGCGTGACCGAGGCATCGCCGCCGCATTCGTCAGCAACTGCGCTCCCAATGCAGCACCGTTGCTCAGCCACCTCGGTCTCACGGCGCAGGTCGACGCCGTGATCCTCTCGTGTGAGGTCGGCTCGACGAAGCCCGATGCCGAGATCTACATGCGCGCGCTCGAAGCGCTTGCGGTTGACGCGTCGGGCGCGGTCTTCGTGGATGACCAGGCCACATACTGCGCCGGCGCCGAAGCGATCGGCCTCACGGCCGTACGGATCGACCGCCACGGCACGGCGCAGGGAGCCGTGCAGTCGCTCGAGGACGTCCTGCGGTTGTTGTGAATGCGCAGTGCTGCGGTGCTCCAACCCCGCCGCCGAGCGCCTCAGCGTGCTCGCCCAAGCCGGTTCTGTTCTCGATTCGGGTGATGCCCGACGGCGGTGCTCGGGTGAGGTAGTTCCGTCCCGGTTTCGTTGATTTTCCGCCGTTTCGGGGCGATGTCGGAGGTCGGTGGTGTAGTAGCTCGCATGGATGCACTTCCTCTCGGACTGGTTGGCGACGGCGCGTTGCGTGCTGCCGTTGCGGCTGATCGTGAGGTGACTCGGATGGAGGGGGTGCGGCTGGATCACCTGGCCCAGTACTTGGGTGAGGTGTCTGAGGAGTGGGAGGCGCCCACGCCTGGTCCTGGGGTAGAGCAGGCGGTCCGGTTGGGTGGTCCGGGGACTCCGGCGGTGCCGGAGTTCGCGGTCTGTGA
>NZ_JBMDXJ010000112.1:0-4406 GCF_048594945.1 Pseudactinotalea sp.
CTCGCCCGGCACCTGACGCATCTGCTGGTAGATGAGGAACATCGCGAACGCGGATCCGATACCCGGCAGGATCAGCCCTTCATAGGTGTTGAGCCAGCCGAGCTGGGCCACGGTGATGTAGTTGACGAGCAGCGTGATGTGCCCGGGCAGCATCAGCGAGCCCACCATCACCGCGAAGACCAGCATCTTGCCGCGGAACCGCACGAACGCGAAGGCATACGCCGAGAGCAGCGCCACACCGATCTCCAGTGCGGTCCCGACCACCGTGGTGATGATCGAGTTGCGCAGGAATGCGCCGAACGGTGCGGACGTCCAGGCCTCGGCGAAGTTGTTCCACTCCAGCGAGCTGGGGATCCAGGTGAGCGGAAACGTGTAGATCTCGCCCTCGGGCTTGAGCGAGGAGCTGAACAGCCAGTACAGCGGCACCGCGAACACCGCGAACACGAAGGCCAGCAGGATGTACAGCCCGATGGCCACGCCGCGGGAGTGCTGCTTCGCCGCGCGGCGGTCGCGTGCGGCACGGATCCCCAGCGAGGACGTGTCCTCCTGGAGCGGAGGCTCCGGAGTGGGGGCATCCGGCTCGGGTGCCGCGACGGGGCGGGGTGAGGTGAGCGTCATGAGTAGTGGACCTGCCTCGAGGCGAACCGGGTCTGGATGAGGGTCACGATCAGCAGGAGCACGAACATCACGGTGGCGGTGGCCGCCGAGTTGCCGATGTTGAAGCTCACGAACGCCTGGTCGTAGATGAGCCACGGCAGCGTGGTGCTTGAGGTTCCTGGCCCACCTCCGGTCAGCGTGGCGATGATGTCGAAGGTCTGGGCTGCGGCGATGATCCCGGTCACGGTGAGGAAGAACGTGATCGGGCTCAGCAGCGGCAGCGTCATGTGCCGGAACAGCTTCCAGCCACGGGCGCCGTCGAGCGAGGCTGCCTCGAAGATGTCCTTCGGGAGGTCGAGGATGGCGGCGTAGTAGATGATCGCGACGAATCCCAGCCGCTGCCACGCTGAGGCGATGATGATCGCCCAGAGCGAGAAGTCCGACGTCGTGGTCCACCGCGGTGAGTCCGCTCCGAACATCTCGAACAGCCAGCGGCTCATGCCGTAATTGGGGTCGAACAGGAACAGCCAGAGCACACCGACGGCCGCGCCGGGGAGCATGTGAGGTGCGAACGCGATCGTGCGTACCAGGCCGCTGAAGCGGAGCCGCTGCGCCAGCAGCCCGCCGATCGCCAGTCCACCCACCATCGTGCCGGCCACGGTGAACAGAACGAAGATCGCCGTGTTGCGGAGGGCCTCGGCGAGCAACGATCCAGGCTGGAACAGGTCGATGTAGTTCTCAAGACCCACCAGCACGGGTGCCGGCTGCACGAAGTCCCAGTCGGTGAAGCTCAGCACCAGGTTGTACAGCGTGGGGTAGTACCCGAACACGACGATCGCTGTGAGGTTCGGGATGATCAGCGCCCAGAAGAGCAGGCCCTCGCGGAACAAGAACCTGGTGCGGGCCGCTGACCTCCGTCTCGCTGGAGGGCGCGCGAGCGCAGTCATGTCGTAGGAGCTCCCGGTCGGGGTGGGTGGGCCACGGACCAGACAAGACCGCCACGGTTGCCACCACGCCTCCGCAACGTTGCGATCAGGTAGCGAAGTGACGAAGCCCTGATGACCTCAGGGCGCGCGCGATCCAACCAGGAGCGCGTACCATGAGCGCACAGGCACCGATCCGGCCATCACCGGGGAGCCGTCCGGAAGAACAGCGTCCACGAGCATCTCGGTGCGAAGGGACACTCACTAGAACCGGAACGGGGCAGGCCCGTCACAGCCGATGTGGAGTGGTCACGCCGCCTGCGTACGCAGGGGAGCGGGGCAAGCGAGGTGGTACCGCGGTTCGCTCTCCCGGGCGGGTCGTCCTCGTCGAAGGACTGGACCCACCACCCACATCCGCAGAGGACCCCGATGGCCACGAGCCGATACCCCCGCCACCGCGACGCCAGCCCGGCTACACCGCCGTCGGCAGAGGGCGTCGTCAGCTCACCGAACCTGCCGGAGCTCGAGGAGAACGTCCTCGCCTTCTGGAAGGGCGACGGCACGTTCCAGGCGTCGATCGACGCGCGGCCTGCCGGCGAGAACGGCAGCAACGAGTTCGTGTTCTACGACGGGCCCCCGTACGCCAACGGGCTCCCGCACTACGGGCATCTGCTCACCGGGTACGTCAAGGATGTGGTGCCGCGGTTCCAGACGAGGCTCGGGCGCCGGGTCGAGCGCCGATTCGGGTGGGACACGCACGGTCGCCCGGTCGAGCTGGAGACCGAACGGCTGCTGGGCATCACCGACAAGGCACAGATCGACGAGATGGGGATCGAGGCCTTCAACACGGCGTGCCGTGACTCGGTCTCGCGGTACGTGGGTGAGTGGCAGGAGTACGTCACCCGCCAGGCGCGCTGGGTCGATTTCGACAACGACTACCGCACGCTCGAGCCCTGGTACATGGAGTCGGTGATCTGGGCGTTCAAGCAGCTCTACGACAAGGGCTACGCCTACCAGGGCTACCGGGTGCTGCCGTACTGCTGGCGCGACGAGACCCCCCTGTCGAACCACGAGCTGCGCATGGACGACGACGTCTACCAGATGCGGCAGGACCCGGCCGTGACCGTCGGACTCAGGCTCGCTACCGGTGAGCTCGCGCTCGTCTGGACCACCACACCATGGACGTTGCCGAGCAACCTGGCGATCGTCGTCGGGAAGGACATCGACTACGTGGTGGTGTCCTCGAATGCAACCGGCACGACCGAGCGCTACGTGCTTGCAGCCGAACGGCTGCAGGCCTACGCACGTGAGCTCAAGAACGAGGGGGTCGAGGATGTCGAGGAGCAGGTGGTCGAACGCTTGAAGGGTTCCGACCTGCTCGAGCGGACCTACACGCCCCCCTTCAACTACTACCTCGGCCACGAGAACGCCTTCAGGATCGTGGAGGCGGACTTCGTCACCACGACCGACGGCACCGGCCTCGTGCACACCGCAGGAGCGTTCGGTGAGGACGACAAGTCCGTCACCGACCGTGAGGGCATCGAGGCCGTGATGCCCGTGGGTCCTGACGGCAAGTTCACGGAGCCGGTGCTCGATTACGCCGGCGACCTGGTCTTCGACGCCAACTCGAAGATCATCGCCGACCTCAAGGCGACCACGCGCGGCGACCAGAGCTCCTCTGTCACCCCCGGCACGGTGCTGCTGCGGCAGGAGACTTACGACCACTCCTACCCGCACTGCTGGCGCTGCAAGAACCCGCTGATCTACAAGGGTGTCGAGTCCTGGTTCATCCGGGTCACCGACTTCCGGGACCGGATGGTCGAGCTCAACCAGGAGATCGGCTGGGTGCCCGATCACATCAAGGACGGGCAGTTCGGCAAGTGGCTCGAGGGCGCGCGCGACTGGTCGATCTCGCGCAACCGGTACTGGGGCACGCCGATCCCGGTGTGGGTCAGCGACGACCCGACGTACCCGCGCACCGAGGTCTACGGCAGCTTCGCTGAGCTCGAGGAGGCATTCGGCGTGCCGGTCACCGACCTGCACCGCCCGTTCATCGACGAGCTCGTGCGGCCGAACCCCGATGACCCCACCGGGACGTCGATGATGCGGCGGATCCCCGACATCCTCGACGTCTGGTTCGACTCCGGGTCGATGCCGTTCGCCCAGGTGCACTACCCGTTCGAGAACGCGGACTGGTTCGAGGACCACTACCCGGGCGACTTCATCGTGGAGTACATCGGGCAGACCCGCGGCTGGTTCTACACGATGCACGTGCTGGCGACCGCGCTGTTCGACCGTCAGGCGTTCCGGACCGCCATCAGCCACGGCATCGTGCTGGGCGACGACGGCCGCAAGGCCAGCAAGTCGCTGCGCAACTTCCCGGACCCGTACGAGATGTGGAACACCTACGGGTCGGACGCCGTGCGGCTCTCGCTGATGGGTTCGCCGGTGTTGCGCGGCGGCAACCTGATCGTGGCCGAGGAGTCGATCCGCGAGCAGGTCCGCGGTGCGCTGCTGCCGCTGTGGAACACCTGGTACTTCTTCTCGCTGTATGCGAACACCGTGGCCGACGGCGAGGGTTACGTCGCGAAGGCGCCCTCGTCCGAGGCCGTGGCCGGCTCTGACGTGCTGGACCGGTACGTGCTCGCCAAGACCCGGGCGTTCACGGCCGCCGTGAAGGCCGACCTCGAGGCGTACGACATCCCGGACGCCGTGCAGAAGCTGAAGGATCACCTCGACGTGCTCACGAACTGGTACGTGCGCAACTCGCGGGACCGGTTCTGGGCCGAGGACACGGGCGCCTACGACACGCTCTTCACGGTGCTCGAGGTGACGTGTCGGGTGGCCGCACCGTTGGCTCCGATGGTGACCGAGGAGGTCTGGCGC
>NZ_JBMDXJ010000113.1:0-9991 GCF_048594945.1 Pseudactinotalea sp.
CGAGGTCGTCGACGCCGTCACGTTCGCACGCGACCACCGCCATCTGCCGCTCGGGATCCGCAGCGCCGGCCACGGCATCAGCGGCCGATCCACCAACGATGGCGGCCTGGTCATCGATGTAAGCGCACTCAACGAGATCGAGGTACTCGACGCCGATCGTCGCCTCGTGCGTGTAGGTCCCGGAGTCACGTGGAAGCAGGTCGCAGCGGCTCTCGCGCCGCACGGCTGGGCAATCACCTCCGGCGACCACGGAGGCGTGGGCGTCGGCGGCCTCGCGACGGCGGGCGGCATCGGCATGCTCGGACGCCAGCAGGGGCTGACGATCGATCACGTGCGCGCGGTCGAGCTCGTGCTGGCCGACGGCAGCACCGTGCGCGCCTCGGAGCACGCGAACCCCGACCTGTTCTGGGCCGTGCGCGGCGCCGGCGCCAGCTTCGGCATCGCCACCTCCTTCGAGCTCGAGGCGGAGGAGGTCGACCAGGTCGGGTGGGCGCAGCTGACGTTCGCGACCACGGACCTCGAGGCCGCGCTGGTGGCCTACGGCCGGATCCAGGCCCAGGCACCACGGGACACCACGATGTTCCTCGTCACCGGCACGCCCCAAGGCGGCCAGGCGGTGCTGCAGCTCTATGGCGTCGTCGCCTCCCCCGATCCCGACACGATCATCGAGCGCCTCAACCCGTTCGTCGAGATCGGTCAGCTCGTGCAGCAGCAGGTGGTGCTCGCGCCGTACCACGCCGTGATGGGCATGGCACCGGACACCGGACCTGACGGCCACCACGGGGCGGGCGAGCCGGTCTCCCGCTCGGGGTTCCTTACCTCACTGACCCCCGAGTTCGCCCACGACGCGGCCACCGCCCTGCGCGCCGGCCGGATCCGCTGGTTCCAGTTGCGTGCGATGGGCGGTGCGGTCGCGGATGTGGCACCGGAGGCCATGGCGTTCAGCCATCGCTCGCCCGAGCTGCAGGTCACGGTGATGGGCACGTTCCACGCCGTGCTCGACGAGGCGTGGGAACCGTTGGAGCGTCACATGGAGGGTCTCTACCTCAGTTTCGACACCGGCCCTGGCCCGGATCGACTTGAGCGCGCGGTCCCAGCCGACGTGCTGGCGCGCCTGCGCGACCTCAAGCACCGGTACGACCCAGACGCGCTGTTCCGCGACAACTTCCCACTCGTCCACCAAGGAGAACCCGTATGACCGACTACGGCCACGACCTGCTCTTCGGGAGCTTCATCACCCCGAGCGCGGCGGGCGCGCAGCAGGCCCTGCGTCTCGCCGAGCTCAGCGACGCCGAGGGCCTCGACCTCGCGACGTTCCAGGACCACCCCTACCAGGCCTCGTTCCTCGACACATGGACCCTGATGACCTGGGTCGCGGCACGGACCGAGCAGGTCCGCATCGTCCCCAACGTGATCAACCTGCCGCTCCGGCCGCCCGCCGTCCTCGCCCGCGCGGCAGCCTCGCTCGACCTGCTCAGCGGCGGACGGTTCGAGCTCGGCCTCGGTGCCGGCGCCTTCTGGGACGCCATCGAAGCCATGGGCGGGCGCCGCCTCACGGCCGGTCAGGCCGTCACTGCCCTGTCCGAGGGGATCGACCTCATCCGCGAGATCTGGGACACCGACACCCGCAGCGGCGTGCGCGTCCAGGGCACCTACTACACCGCCGACGGCGCCAAGCGGGGTCCGGCCCCGGCGCACCCGGTCGGCATCTGGGTCGGTGCCTACAAGCCCAAGATGCTCGCCCTCGTCGGTGCGCAGGCGGATGGCTGGCTCCCGTCGCTCTCCTACCTGCCCGACGGCGTCGACTCGCTTCCCGAGCTCAACTCACGTATCGACGACGCGGCCGAGCAGGCAGGTCGGCCAGCGACCGCCGTCCGTCGCCTGCTCAACCTCATGGGCGGCCAGTTCTCCCCGACCGGCAGCGGGTTCCTCGACGGCCCGCCGTCGTTGTGGGCCGAGCAGCTCGCCGAGGTGACACTCACGCACGGCATCTCCGGCTACATCCTCGGCGGGGACGAGGCCACCACGCTCCAGACCTTCGCTGCCGAGGTCGCCCCAGCCACCCGGGAGCTGGTGGCGGCGGCACGGTCCTGAGCTCCGCTCAGCCCCCGGCCGGCGGGGTGAGGTCGATCGGCTGACCGTAACTGGCCGGCATCCGGAACCCGGGGAACAGGTCCATCTTCGGCGCCACGAATGCCTGCGCGGTCGCGGCCGCCTCCTGGGATGTGGCCGACCCCAACGTCACGGACTGACGTGCACGGTCCAGCGCGTCCCATGCCGCCGTGCCGACCGGCAGCGGTGGCCGGGACGTCGAGGACGGGAGCATCTCGGCGAAGAACTGTGCATCGGAGTTGTAGGCGCCGTCGGCGATCGTCTGCAGGTGAGTGGGCAGGTTCCCGAGCATCGGCTGGATGATCGTCTGGCCCGGACGCCCGGCGTGGAACTTCATGTACTCCCACTTGGTGCGCGTGATCTCGGTGCCGCGAGGGAATACGAGTCCCTGGCCACCCGACCACGTGTAGGTCGGGTCGCCGTCGTTCCACACCGGCAGCCAGGTCCATCGGAAGTCGAGGTCCGGGGCGTACTTCTCGTTGCCCTGGATCTGCCAGGGACCGGTGGGAGTCATCACCATGCGTTCGCTGAACATCACGGTCTGCGCGGGCGGCGCGTTCGGAGGCTGGTACGTCGCGAAGAAGGCGTCGACCCGTGCGAAGGGGAACCGCTCGACCCACTCGGTGTAGAGGTCGTACACCTGCAGCCACTCCGGCGTGTCCATCGTGGTGGTTGTCCGGTCGTTGTCGTACACCGCGGCCCCCGCACCGAAGGCGTAGGTATAGGGCGAGCCGCCCTGGTCCAGCCACGGCGCGAACCCGAACTGCGTGTAGTTGCCGTTGCCGTCGATCTCCACGCACTTCTCGGCGATCTCGCCGAGCTCGCCCCACGTCAGCACGTGCTGCTCGGGGTCGAACATGTCGGGATCGAGGCCGACCTTGAGGAGCAGGTCGTAGTTGTACATGATGCCGCGCGCGTCGGTCGACGTCGGGAGCCCGTACAGCTGCCCGTCGTACGTGAGCTCGTCCACCGCGAAGCTCACCCACTGCTTGCGGAACTCCTCGGCGCTGACACCCTCGTACTCCTCGATGTACGGGTCGAGCGGTTCGAGCAGCCCGATGGACGCGCTCTGCACCGTGTTGAAGCGGTCGATCCACCAGATGTCCGGCGCGGTGCCACCGCGCACGGCTGTGATGATCTGGCTCATGTCCGAGTTGCCGCTGGAGGGCACCTGGGAGATCGCGATCCGGACACCCTCGCCCTCGGGCGTCTGCGCGAACGCGTCAGCCACGGCCTGGTCCTTGTCGGTGTCGGCGGCGCCCATGCCCCAGTAGCGGATCACGTTGGGGTCGCTCGAGGCCTGGTTGGCACACGAGGGCAGTGCGATCGCCACAGCGCCCGCTCCGGCCAGCCCGAGGAAGGTGCGGCGGTTGAGTGCGGTCCCGGTCACTTGAAGCCTCCCAGGGTGATGCCACGGATGAAGTAGCGCTGGAACACGAAGAAGAGGATGACCAGCGGAAGGATGACCAGCACCGATGCCGCCATCAGCTGGTTGAAGGAGACGTCCTGCGCGTTGACGCTCCGGAATGTCTGCAGACCGATCGACAGGGTCTGTACGCGCTGGTCCTGCAGATAGATCAGCGGTCCCATGAAGTCGTTCCATGCCCCGACGGCGGAGAAGATCGCCACCGCGGTCAGCGCCGGCCGCGCGGTCGGGAACACCAGCTTCCACAGGATCCGCCACTCCGATGCGCCGTCGACGCGCGCCGCGTTGAGCATGTCGATCGGGATCTGGAGCAGGAACTGACGCAGCAGGAAGGTGAAGAACGCCGAGGCGAACATCGCCGGAAGGATCAGTGGGAACAGGGTGTTGACCAGACCCAGTCGCGCCCACATGTCGAACATCGGGATCAGCGTCACGGGGAACGGCAGGAACAGCGTCGCGATCACGAGGTAGAACACCTTGTTGCGCCCCGGCCAGTCGATGCAGGCGAACCCGTACGCGACGATGAAGTTCGACACCACGGCCAGCACCACCACGCTGACCGTGATGATGGCCGAGTTCGCGAAGAACTGCAGGAATGGCATCGCCGTGACGGCGTCCACGTAGTTGCTGAAGTCCCAGCTCTCCGGCCAGAACGTGGGTGGGAACTGGGCGAGCTCCTCGTCCGACTTCACCGAGGAGAGGATCATCCAGTACAGCGGCAGCAGGAAGACCAGGCTCAGCAGGATCATCGTGATCCGCGAGACGAGCGCGGATTGCCAGCTCGCTCGGGATCCGTCCTGGTGACGGCCGTAGTCAGCGCGGTCCGCGGCTTCCTCGTCCACCTGGTAGCTGGGTGCGTTGGTGTTCAGTGCCACGTCAAGCTCCTTCCGCTCGTCGGCGCGCTCATGCCGCGTTGACGTCGTAGTTCACGAAGCGGCGGGAGAGGAAGAAGATCAGGAGCGCCAGCCCCATCCCCACCAGGAACAGCAGCACGGCGAGTGCTGAGGCGTAGCCGAGCTCGGCGAAGCCGAAGGCGTTGCGATAGAGGTACATCATGTAGAACAGCGCGCCGGAGTCGGGGCCGCCGGTGCCGTTCGTGACGATGAACGCCTCGGTGAAGACCTGCAGTGCACCGGAGACACCGGTGATGAGGTTGAACAGGATCACCGGACTGAGCAGCGGCAGCGTGATCGACAGGAACTGGCGGCCGCGACTGGCGCCGTCCACGCGCGCCGCCTCGTACAACGTGCGTGGCACGTTGCGCAGCCCCGCGAGGAAGATGAGTGCCGCGTTGCCGGCTCCGAGCTGGGCCATCAGCACGATCGCGATCTTGATGCCGGTCGGGTCGCCCAGCAGGTTGACGTCGGCGCCGCCGAACGGGCGGATCAGCTGGTTGAAGAACCCGAACTGCGGGTTGAGGAAGACGATGAAGATGAAGGACATCGCGAACGCCGGGATCAGCGACGGCATGTAGAAGATCGTCCGGAACAGCGCCACCTCGCGGACGTTGCGGTTCATCGCCAGCGCAAGCACGAGCGCAACGAGCAACCCGATCGGGACGGCCAGCACGGCATAGAACGCGGTGTTGCCGACCGCCGTGCCCACCAGCGGATCGAGGAACGCGGAGACGTAGTTCTGGAGGCCGACCCACTCCGGCGCGAGCAGCCCCGAGTACCGGGTGAAGCTCAGCACGACCGAGTACGTCACCGGGTAGACCACGAAGACCGCCAGCCCGATGATCCACGGCGAGATGAACAGCAGGCCAAGCCTGAGGTTGCGGCGTTGCGTGCGGGTCAGTCGACGTCGCGTTGGGGATGCGTCTGCGGTCACCGGCGCGGTGCGAGCGCCTGGCCTTTCCAGTGCGGTGCTGCCGTTCATGGCGTCCTTCCGGTCAGGGTGGCCGCGCGGTCGCGCTCTCCCTCGAGTGCTTCTCCGCTGCCGAGCATCAGCACTCAGCAGATTGAATATACCTATAATGCACTAATCGACGAGGGGCGCAACCCCCGGACACCAGACCGGTGGCATCGGGCGCAGCGGGGCCACCGCATCACTGGGTAGCGTCTGAGGCGTGACTGTCCCGATCCGCGTCTGGGCGCCGAGCGCCGACACCGTCGACCTCGTCGTCGACCACACCACCACCGCCCTTGGTCGCGACGAGCAGGGCTGGTGGGAGCACTCCCCTGGTCTTGCGGCCGGCACCGACTACGCCTTCCTCGTGAACGGCGATGGCCCCTTTCCGGACCCGCGCAGCGCGCACCAACCGGATGGTGTGCACGCCGCCTCGCGTGCCTTCGACCCGCACGCCCACGACTGGCACGACGCGGACTGGGGCGGTGTCGGGGTACTGGGATCGGTGATCTATGAGCTCCACCTCGGGACGTTCACGGCCGCCGGCACGCTCGACGCCGCGATCGAGCGCCTCGATCACCTGATCGAGACCGGCATCGACATCGTGCAACTCATGCCGGTCGCCGCCTTCCCGGGCGAGCGCGGCTGGGGCTACGACGGCGTCGCGCTCTACGCTGTGCACGACGCCTATGGCGGCCCGGCCGCCCTGCAGCGCTTTGTCGACGCCGCCCACGCGCGCGGTCTCGGCGTGGCACTCGACGTGGTCTACAACCACCTCGGTCCCACCGGCAACTACCTCGGCACCTACGGCCCCTACTTCACCGACGCCCACCACACGCCATGGGGGTCGGCCGTCAACCTCGATCAGGCCGGATCCGAGCACGTGCGCGCCTTCATCGTCGAGAACGCCCTCCGCTGGTTCCGCGACTTCCACATCGACGCGCTCAGGCTCGATGCCGTGCACGAGCTGCGCGACGACTCCGCCACGCATGTGCTCGCCGAGCTCTCGACCGCGACGGCGGAGCTCGCCGGCAGTCTCGGCCGCCCGTTGGGTCTGATCGCCGAGTCGGACCTCAACGACGTCGTGATGGTCACCCCGGTCGCCGACGGCGGCCTGGGCATGACCGCGCAGTGGGACGACGACGTCCACCACGCCATCCATGCGTTCCTCACGAACGAGCGGCACGGCTACTACGCGGACTTCGGCGAGCTCGACACGTTGGTGGCGGCGCTCCGACAGGTCTTCGTGCACAACGGCACGTTCTCCTCGTTCCGCGGCCAGGTCTGGGGCGCCCCTGTTCCCGACAATGTCTCCCGGCACCGGTTCGTGATCTCCACCTCCACCCACGATCAGGTGGGCAATCGCGGCCTCGGCGATCGCCCGCCGGAGCGGATCACGCCCGGGCAGGCCGCGATCGGTGCGGCCCTACTTCTCACGACACCGTTCACCCCGATGTTGTTCATGGGCGAGGAGTGGGCCGCACGTACCCCGTTCCAGTTCTTCACCGACTTCGAGGACCCCGAGCTCGCTCAAGCAGTGCGTGACGGCCGTGCGCGCGAGTTCGGCGAGCACGGCTGGGACGACATCTACGGTGCGGGCGCGCAGGCACCGGACCCGCAGGCCGAGACCACGTTCGCTGCCAGCAGTCTCGACTGGGACGAGCTCACCCAGATCGAGCACGTCCGCCACCTGTCCTGGGTGCGGGCGCTGATCGCACTGCGCCGGCTGCAGCCCGAGCTCCGCGCAGGCGACACGTCCAGCATGAGGATCTCTTACGACGCCGACGCCGGTTGGCTCGTGCTGCATCGCGGCCGGCTCGAGGTCCTGATCAACGCGGCCGAGGTCCCGCAGTCGATCCCGCTCGAGCCGGCCTCCGCGCGCGTGCTCCTGGCGGCATGGAACGACCGCACAGGACAGTCGCATGACGGCGAGGAGATTGCGCTGGCCGGTCACGACGTCGTCGTCCTCGCTCGCAGTTAGCAGCATTCGATGACTACGCCGATGCGACCGGCCCGGCACCGGGCCGCGCTGGCCAGCGTGGTCATCGCGCTGGCCTTCGCACTGACGGTCGGCGCGCTCGTGGCGGCGAGCCGGCCCGCCGCACCCGGTGACTCGATCGCCGCCTACCTGCCCGAGCGCCCCACCACCCGGTTCCACGCCGACGTCGCGACCGGGCAGGCATGGCAGGTCAACCAGGGTGTGCTGCCCGCGGCAGCCGCGTGGGACGAGCTCGACCTGCTCGCACGGCGGCACCTCGACCCAGTGACCTCGGGCCACTGGCTCACGGTCGACCTTCTCGACCCGGCCCGACCCGCCGCGCGCCTCAGCATCGACTTCCAGGTCGACGGCGACACCGTCTCGCTCCGCGCACTCGCCACCCCGGATGCGTCGCTCACCCTCGATCCCGGGATCCCCGTGCTCGACCCGGGACTGCTCGACGGCGTTGCCGCGACCTGGGAGGGCACGCTCACGCGGGACGGGTCCCCCACCGCGCCAGGCACCGCACTGGTGACCTCGGAGCCGCTCGAGGACCGACCCGGGTGCGTCGACATCCAGGTGCAGTTGGAGCACGCGACCGAGGTCGCCACGTGGTGCGCGGGCGAGAACGCCGGGCTGACCGGCTGGCGCACCGAGAGCAGTGCAGGACCGACCGGTTTCACACCTGAGGTGACCATCGCGGAACACCCGGGGGACGCCGTCGAGATCGACGAGAACCCGGTCGCCGCGCTCACCGGGGAGCCGGTTCGGGAGGTCGAGTTCTTCCGCATCGTGGCCGGGTCCTACCGCGAACAGCTCATACCGCGTGGCTCGCGGGTGACCTGGGCAGCCGACCAGCTTGTGATCGCCGACACCGAGGGGCGCGTCACGTCGTGGCTGCCGATCGACGACGGCAGCGGCGAGTCCTACTACTCGCAGGTCTGGCGCACCCAGCCGGGCGGCTCGATCCGTGGGTTGGTCGCCGTCGGAGCCGTGACGGTCCTCGGCACCACCGACCGTGAGGTGATCGCGTACGACCGTGACGGCTGGGAGTTGTGGCGCCACACCGTCGCCGACGGCGTGACCCAGGTGTCCGAGAGTCACGGCCAGGTGGTCGTCGGCGACGCCAGCGGCGCCGTCACCGTCCTCGACCCCCTCACGGGAGACGAACGATGGAGCGCCCGCGGGACCGCTGAGATCGTGAGCGTGGGAGGAGACCCGGGCACCGTCGTCGTGCTGGCCGGCTCGAGCCTGCGCGTCCACGACTTGAAGACCGGGACCGTGTGGTGGACGGTCGACGTGGACCCGCGGACCACGGTCGCATCAGCGACGGGAGCGCACGTCGCGATCGGCGCCGGGAACTGGCTCACCGTGCGTGAGGCCCGCACGGGATCCGTGCAATGGGCGCGAGCGGTGCCGAGCGATCTGGTGCTTGCCGAGGCAGGGCAGCACCTGCTGGTCTCCGAGCCGCGCACGGCCCGGCTGCTGGATCAGGCGGGACGCCCCGTGTGGGCGTCCGAGCACCCGATGCCGCTGGTGCTCCCGATGGACGGCGCGGTGCTGGCGATCCAGGGTGACGGTCTGGTGCTGGCCGGTCTGGATACGGCGTCACTCACGTGGGAGTACCCCGACGACGCCGCTGAACCCGACCTCGAACCGATCCGCGGCGACCACGGCATCGTCACGGTGCAGCTGCTCGGCGGCCACTACCGGTGGTGGGAGTACCGGTGACCGGCGTACGAGTCGTCGACCTGGCGGTCCACGTGATCGATCGGGCCCTGATCGAGCCCGTGCGTTCGGGCAGGCTGCGATCTGCCGGTTGGCCACCTGGTCTTCGAGCGGTCGTCACCGCCACTGTGGTGATCTACGTGGCGCTCGCCGTGGTCACGGTGGGTGGGCACTGGCTTCGGCAGGAACTCCCGGCTGGCTCGTCGTTGTTCGGGATCGCGCCCGAGCTGCTCGGACCCGCGACGGCGGTCACCGCCGTTCTCGCCGCCATCGTCACGACCGCCGGGATGCACGCTCCGGTCGCACTGCGCGTCACGGGCCTGCTCGCCCCTGTTCTGCTGTGGTCCTCGCAGCTCTGGCTGGCCTCCGAGGTCGGCCAGCTGGTCTGGGCCGGTGCCGGGATCGTCGCAGTCGGCGTGCTGCACGTGCTGCGCGCGGGGAAGCAGTTCGTCTGGTGGGAGCCGGTCGCTGCACTGCTCCTGGTCGGCGGCGTGACCCTCGTGAACCTGGCGACCGTGGTGCTGCCTGCGCTCGACGCCGGGCACAGCGACCCCAGCCTGCTGCTCGTCCTCACAGTGATGTCGGTGGGAGCCCTTGGCCTCGGTTACGCGGTGACCTCGGGCGCGGCGGTCTCCGAGATCGCGATGTCGACATCGGCGTGGTTCGTCGAGCACCTCAGCCGCCGGTTCTCCGCCCGGACCCAGATCGTCGTGGTCGGAGTGCTTGGGGCGCTCGCCTGGGGCGGACTGCTCCTGCGGCTGTCCCGATCGGCCGTTCCGGGCCCGCTGATCGGCGTGGGCGTCCTGATCGCCGGGATCGTGCTCACGCTCACGCTGCTGTCCTGGCTGCTGCTGGACCGCGTGATGGACGCCCGTGAGGCTCGCGCGGGCGGCCGAGCA
>NZ_JBMDXJ010000114.1:0-3257 GCF_048594945.1 Pseudactinotalea sp.
CCTCCGACTGCGAGGCACCAGCGAGAACAGCAGTGATCACCAGACGACGCTTCGACATCCCCGAACGGTCATACCGATGTCCTGAGACACGCTATGCCGATGTCCTGAGACATCCCATTCCGATGTCCTGAACCAGGACACTGCACCCGCCACACGTCAAACCGTCCGCGCCAGCGGGCGGTTTTGTCGTTGGCGGGGGCAGGATGACGGGAGGCGGAGCGCCCAGCGAGGTACGAGCTGGTCGCGACAACGGCTCCTGCACCCGCCACCATCGACTACGGCCCGCGCCAGCGGGCCGTTTGTCGTTGGCGGGCGGTCGCACGAGTTCGCCGAACTTCCCGCCGAGACCGAGGCTCACCGCCGAGACCGAGGCTCACCGCCGAGACCGAGAGGTGCACCACGCGGCCTCGGCGCTTAGCCACGGTCTCGACCACGTGCAGCGCGGCGGAGCGGGCGGAGCGCGGAGCTGAGGAACAAGTCCGGCCGCGGGGTGAGATCGGACTCGGACAGCGGTGTGGCCCGGAGCAGGCGCCCGAACGCGGCATCGGCATCAGGGCGATCTCGCTTGGTGAAGCGCACGAACGTGCCGCCAGTCGCGTCGGTGAGTAGCGACTCGCGGTCCTTCTCGTCGAGGATGATGGAAGTGCCATCGGCGCGGCGGTACTTGTCCGCGCCGTCGTACTCAGCGAGCACCGGCTTGGCGCCCCGGAAGCGCCACAGAGCATCCGGATAGCGCAGGCCGCGGCAGGTGGCGATCTCGACCTGGAGCTCGGGCACCGGCATACCGCGGGAGAGCGCAAGCCAACGCATCCACGACTCCTGGCCAGACTCGGCCAAGCCGTCGGAGAAGCGGATCGCCGCGCGCGCTCGGCGGGCGTACCGAACGCTGCCGCGCTCAGCGAGCATGTCGACGAGACGGTCGCGCCACACGTCCTGTCGCGCGATCGAGTCCTCTCGCTCGCGGCGTGTGACGGCCGCGAGCTCTCTCAAGGCGGCATCGACCAGAGCGAGACCGATCGGCGGCTCGCAGCCCAGTGCCGACTCGATCGCGGTTCGGGAAGGCACGGTGACCGGGAGACCCTCGACGAAGACGATGTCCTCGTCCGGGAGACTGGTCGTGTGGTGGCGAACGAGGTCGGCTGAGCCGCCGGATGCCACGCGGCTGGTCTGGAGGATCTGTAGTCGGCGTGACACGGGTGCGGGCCATCCGAGCAGGAATCCTGCGGTCTGCAGCGTGAACGCGTACCGACACCTGAGGGTGGCTGCCGCCGCGTGGCACCGGGCCAGGAGCAGGTGTTCCTCCTTCTCCCACTCGTCTTCGGGTTCGGTGCCCTTCACCAGCCACGCGCCGCGCCGCACCCGCGCGATCTCGCCGCTTCGGCGGGAGGGCCGGAGGCGGTCGTAGCCGTACTCCGAGGTGAGGACCAGCCCATCGGGCCGCTGTGCCTTCGTCATGTGGCCAGCCTGGTGCGCAGAGCGAGCAGGCGGTTCGGTCGGAGAGGGGTGCTGTGGACGACGGCGCATCGGCGCGCACCTGTGGACAACCGTTGCCGCCGAGACCGTGGCTAGCTGCCGAGACCGTGGGGCGCACCGCTCGGTCTCGGCGCCGAGCCTCGGTCTCGGCACGTGGGGCCCGAGCGGATGCAGCGGGAGGGAGAGGCGAGTGGTGATCCCGCTCACGTCGATTCGCTCGAGCGCGCGCGAGGCTGTACCCTCGTTCCTCGTTGCCCCGATAGCTCAGTCGGTAGAGCGTCTCCATGGTAAGGAGAAGGTCTAGGGTTCGATTCCCTATCGGGGCTCTGAGGCCCGCGTGTCCCGCGGGCCACGCGGCGGGGTAGCTCAGACGGTCAGAGCGCACGACTCATAATCGTGAGGTCGCGGGTTCGATCCCCGCCCCCGCTACCCGAAACGAGCGACATCAACGCGGCCGCCAGTACCGGCCGCGCACGAGCAGAGGAACACCAGTGGCCAGCAAGTCAGCGGACGTCCGCCCGAAGATCACCCTCGCCTGCGAGGAGTGCAAGAGCCGCAACTACATCACGAAGAAGAACCGGCGGAACACCCCCGACCGGCTCGAGCTCGCGAAGTTCTGCCCGCGCTGCAACGCGCACCGCAACCACCGCGAGACTCGCTGACCCACATCAGTCGTGGTCGATCTGACCCGCATGGGAGCGGTGTTCACGGGCACGCCCCCGTACGCAGTCTCGCGCGCGAAGATCGCCGAGTTCGCTGACGCGGTCGGCGCCACGTCAGCTGTGCACCACGTCCCGGAGGCGGCCGTCGAGGCCGGCTACCGGGACGTCGTCGCACCCCCGACCTTCGCGGTCGTGATCGCCCAGCGGGCCGAGTCCGAGTACATCGCCGACCCCGCCTCGGGCATCGACTTCTCCCGCGTGGTGCACGCCAACGAGAGTTTCGCGCACAGCCGCCCGCTGGTGGCCGGGGACGTCGTGCACACCGAGGTGCACGTCGACTCGCTCACCGAGCGCGCCGGCATCACGATGGTCACCACTCGTACCGAGATCATGGACGACGGCGGAGCGCACGTCGCGACTGTCGTCTCGACTCTCGCCGTGCGTGGGGAGGGCTGAGTGGCAACCGCGGCGATCGGGCTCACCGCTGCCACCGAGGTGGGCACCGAGCTGTACACCGTGACCCAGACCGTCGATCGCGCGCGCCTCGTGCGCTACGCCGGTGCCTCGGGTGACTTCAACCCGATCCATTGGAACGAGCGGTTCGCCACCGAGGTCGGCCTGCCCGGCGTGATCGCCCACGGCATGCTGACCATGGGGCTGGCCGGTGCCACGCTGACCGACTGGCTCGGCGACCCGGCCAGGCTGGTCTCGTTAGGCTGCCGGTTCACCCGCCCGATCGTGGTCCCGGACCCGGGTGAGGTCGAGGTGTCGGTGCGGGCCGCCGTCGGGGCTCTCGACCCCGACGCGGGCACGGCGCGTGTGGACCTGACGGTGAGCGTGGACGGCACCACGGTGCTCGGAAAGGCTCAGGCGCACGTACGCGTGGCCTGAGCCTTCTCACCCCTCCGGCGCGAGCGCACCGAGGATGAGCGCGAGGCCGTGGGCGAACTCGTCCGCGTAGTCGTAACCGGGCTGCATCGCGTGCTCGGTGGCGATCTCGGCGAGGTGCGGGAAGTCGCCCGCCTCGATCCCGGCGAGGATGCCGCCGGCCACCTCGGCCACCTCGCCTCCGTTCATGAACGGCAGGCTCAGCTCCTGCAGCACGAAGCCGTACAGGTAGCT
>NZ_JBMDXJ010000115.1:0-8584 GCF_048594945.1 Pseudactinotalea sp.
CTGCGCCCAGGGCGCACGGTCGAGCTCGTGCAGGCCACGCTCGCGCACGCCGGCCGGCCGGTGGTGCTCGCGCGCGCCTGGTTGATGGCCGGCTACGACACCGCGGCGATCGCCGGCGGCGGGCTCGATCGGATCCCCGCCCCGGACGAGGTGCAGCCGATCGTGGCTTCGGACGTCTGGCCTGGCGGGTTCATCCGGTCTGTTGATGTCCGACGGCGTGAGGCCGAGCCAGGTCGTGCGGTCGCCTGGGTCCGTTCGCACGTCGATCTGCTCATCGGCGAGCAGGTCAGCGACACGGCCACGACGCTCGGCCTGATCGACATCACGAACGGCGTGACGCCCCGGCGGCCACCCACCGAGGTGCTGTTCCCGAACGTCGACCTGACCATCCATCTGCTCGGTGCACCCACGCGCGGCTGGCTCGGCACCGACACGACCGTCGTCTACGGGGCGACCGGCCTCGGCCTCACGCACAGCGTGCTGCACGATGAGCGCGGCCCGTTCGCCGTGAGCGCCCAGACACTGACGGTCCGACCCCGCTGACCACGTACCCCAGGAGAGACCGCATGGGATCTGACTCACCCGTCGTCGCCGTTCTCGGCGCCGGTGGCATCGCTCG
This sequence comes from Pseudactinotalea sp., assembly GCF_048594945.1. Classification (NCBI taxonomy): domain Bacteria; kingdom Bacillati; phylum Actinomycetota; class Actinomycetes; order Micrococcales; family Cellulomonadaceae; genus Pseudactinotalea; species Pseudactinotalea sp. The sequence goes on from NZ_JBMDXJ010000115.1 coordinate 620, forward strand.
CCCGCATGTGGACGGCTGGGCCGCCCTCGGTGCGCAGGTCCGCATCTTCTCGGTCAACGGCGCCGAGGAGCTCGCGGCCGCGACACCCGGCGCGGTGGCGGTCACCTCGATCGAGGAGGCGTTTCACGGTGCTGACCTCGTCGACATCTGCACGCCCACCACCGTGCACCCCGAGCACGTGCGCGCCGCGGTCGCTGCTGGGCTGGACACGTTCTGCGAGAAGCCGCTCGCCCGCACAACAGCAGAGGCGGAGGCGCTGGTCACCCTCGCCGATGCCGCAGGCGTCAGGCTCATGCCCGGGCACGTGGTGCGGTGGTTCCCGGCCTACGAGGCCCTGCACGCCGCCGTCGAGAACGACGACCTCGGCGAGCTGGCGGTGCTGCGGTTCTCGCGCACCGGGTCGCGGCCGGACCGGGACTGGTTCCACGACGTCGCGGCGTCAGGGGGCATCGTGCTCGACCAGATGATCCACGACCTGGACCAGGCGCTGTGGCTGGCGGGCGACGTCGTCGAGGTGACCGCGCAGCAGACCGCGCCGACCGCGCAGCGGGTCACCTCGGCGCAGGTGGTGCTCGTGCACGCGAGCGGCGCGCTCAGCTATGTGACCGGCACGTGGGGGCCGCCCGGCACGCAGTTCCGGACCACGTTCGAGGTCGCGGGCACGGGCGGGCTGCTGCAGCACGACTCCACGGCGCAGCCGGAGGTGGTGATCGATGCACGCGACGTCGGCGGCTCGACCGGGCTGCTACCACCGATCGCAGGCACCAGCCCGTACCAGCTGATTCTCGCGGACTTCCTGCGCTGGGTGCGCGGGGGGCCGCAGCCGCGGTTGGCAGCCGCCGACGGCGTCGCAGCGGTTCGCGTGGCTGAGGCCGCCTTGCGCTCGATCGCCTCGGGCGGCACGGTGCGGCTTGCTGAAGGGGTGGCGGCATGACGCGGATCGGGATCATCTCGTTGGCGCACGGGCACGCGTTCTCCTATCTGAAGGCGTTGCGGGCCGCGGGCGTCGAGGTGCGGGTCGCCGATCCGCACGCGACACCGGGTGAGGCAGGGCGCGGCGCCGCGGCGATCGAGGGCACCGGTGCGGGCTGGTCAGCATCGCTCGACGAGCTGTTCGCCTGGCGGCCCGACGGTGTGATCGTGTGCTCGGAGAACGTGCGGCACCGCGACCACACGGAGGCCGCGCTCGCGGCCGGGGCGCATGTGCTGTGCGAGAAGCCGATGGCCACCTCGGTCGCCGACGCTGCCGCCATGGTGCGCGCGGCCGATACGGCCGGTCGGCGGTTGATGATCGCCCACCCGGTGCGCTTCTCCACCGCCTTCACCTCACTGCGCGCCGCGATCGAGCGCGGCGACCTGGGCGACCTGCTCGCCGTCACCGGGACCAACAACGGCAAGGTCCCCGGCGACCGGCCGTGGTTCACCGACCCCGAGCTCGCCGGCGGCGGTGCGGTCACCGACCACACGGTGCATGTCATCGACCTCATGGACGCCCTGCTGCACGGCGACTCCCCCGTCTCCGTACATGCGCGCGCGAACCGGCTGCTGCACCCGGAGAGCGCCGTGGAGACCGCCGGGCTCGTGCAGGTGCGGTACGCCGGCGGCGTGCTAGTCACGATCGACTGCAGCTGGAGCCGGCCCGCCGACTACCCGACCTGGGGCGGGCTCACGCTCGACGTCGTCGGCGCCGACGGGCTCGCCAGGATGGACGCCTTCGGCACGCGCGTCGACGGGCACATCACCGGCCGCGGGCAAGCCTGGCTGCCGTATGGCGACGACATGGACGCCGCGCTGGTCGCCGAGTTCCTGCAGGTCGTGCGCACGGGCGATGAACCACAGCCCGACGGCCGCGCCGGGCTCCGCGGCACCGCGATCGTGCACGCCGCATACACCTCGATCCGCACGGGCGAGGTGGTCACGATCGATCCCGCCGCCCTGAGCCCGGGCGGCTGACTGCGAACGCCTGAGAGCGTCAGACACGCGCTAGTCGTGCCGCCGATCGAAGGCGGCGCGGATCTCGGCGGGGATGCGGCCACGGTCGCCCAGGCGGTAGCCGTTGTCCTGGGCCCAGGCGCGGATCTCGGCCGCCGCGGGGGCGGCGCCGCTGGCGATTGCGGCGGTGCGCTCGCTGCCCGCAGCCTCACCGCCGGCCTCGGTGAGCGCGGCCGCCAGGAACCGGTAGGTCCACTCCTGCGCGAGCGGGCGCGTCTCGCAGAACACGATGGGCACATCGGGGAAGCGGGCGTGGTGCTCGCCGATCGCGTCGGCCACCACGGCAGGGCGCACGAACTCCAGCGAGAACACCTTCGAGTACCGCTCCTCGACCACGATCGCCGCGCGCGGCAGCTCGCTGAGGTGGGCAGCGAGGTAGCGCATCTTCCCCGAGGTGAGTGTGCTGACCAGGTCTTGGAGGCTCTTGCGCTCGACCGAGGCGACCACACCGCCGTCGACCATCACGGCGTAGTCGCCGGCCGCGAGCGCGGCCCTGCGCGTGACCACCTGCTGGTCCTTGAACGACCAGGCGTAACGCTCGTGGCTGTCGACCACGATCTCGAGGTCCGCGATCCCCTGCGCGCGAGCGGTGGGGATCGCCCCGGCGGGCCGGGCCTGCTTGGCGGTGCGCGCCGTCTGCCAGAAGACTGCCTCGCGGCCGCCCTTGATGCGGGTGAGCACGAACTGGCTGCGGTTCTCCCGGCCACGGTCGAGTACGAGGTCGATCGCGGCGCCGCGGCGCACGCACGAGCGCACCGGGACTGTCTCGACGATCTCCGGGTCGGCGGGCCAGCCGACCGCCCGGTGGCAGTAGACCTTGCCGGTGCGCGGCCAGGTCTCCCGCGCCTTGAGGACTACACCCTCCGCACCGAGCGGAAGCCGCAGCAGGTACGGCAGCGTGCTGCCCTCCTCGGGGTTCTTCGCGATGAGGAAGTCCTCTGGCACATATCCAGAGTACGGGTGGGCGGGTACGCCGTCGGATAGGTTGCCAGCACGCCAGGGAGGTGCCGTGATGACCACACCCATGCTCGGGGTCCACTCCGAGGTCGGCCGCCTGCGCAAGGTGCTGGTCTGCTCACCGGGGCTCGCGCACGAGCGGCTGACCCCCACGAACTCCTCCGATCTGCTGTTCGACGACGTGATGTGGGTGGAGACCGCGCAGCGCGATCATGCCGACTTCGTGGACGCCCTGACCGACCGGGGCGTGGAGGTCACCGAGCTGCACGACCTGCTGGGCCAGACCCTTGCGATCGACGAGGCCCGCACCTGGCTGCTGGACCGCCGCGTGATCGCGAACCGGGTGGGCCTGGGCCTGGTCGAGGGCACGCGCGCCTACCTCGACTCGCTCAGTCCCGCGCAGCTCGCGCGCTACCTGATCGGCGGCCTCACCACCACCGACCTGCCCGCCGATCACCGCACCGGCCACGTCAACCTGGCCGAGTTCTCACGCGGCGACCGCGACTACCTGATCCCGCCGCTGCCGAACACGCTCTACACGCGTGACACCACCTGCTGGATCTACGGCGGCGTCACGCTCAACCCGCTCTACTGGCCGGCACGCCACGACGAGACGCTGCTCATGCAGGCCGTCTACCGGTTCCATCCCGAGTACTCCGACGCCCACGTGTGGTGGGGCGATGCAGAACGCGACTGGGGTCAGGCAAGCCTCGAGGGCGGCGACGTGATGCCCGTAGGTGACGGCGTGGTGCTCATCGGGATGAGCGAGCGCACCTCTCGTCAGGCGATCAGCCAGCTCGCCAAGGAACTGTTCGACGGCGGTGCGGCCTCCGCGATGGTGGTCGCCGCGATGCCTCGGTTGCGTGCTGCGATGCATCTCGACACCGTGTTCACGTTTGCGGACCGCGACCTGGTCACCGTGCACCCGGCGATCGTGGACAGGATCCGCGCCTTCACGTTGCGGCCCGGCGACCGGGCGCCAGGAGTCGAGATCACCGACGAGGGTGACGCCAGGTTCGTGGACGTGGTCGCGCGCGAGATGGGCCTGTCGCGACTGCGGGTCGTGGAGACCCCCGGTGACGAGTACGCCTCCGAGCGCCAGCAGTGGGACAGCGGCAACAACGCGGTCGCGGTGGAGCCGGGGGTGGTCTTCACGTACGACCGCAACACGCTCACGAACGCCGCGCTGCGCGACGCCGGGGTGGAGGTCATCACGATCGTCGGCTCCGAGTTGGGCCGTGGCCGCGGCGGCGGCCACTGCATGACCTGCCCGCTGGTGCGCGACCCGGTCTAGGGTGTGCGCTGATCCCCGACGATCTCGGCAGCGTTGACGCTGATCCACTCCAGCAGCGGCATCATCCGATCGACGAGTTGCTGACCCCGTTCGGTGAGCCGGTACTCCACGTGCGGCGGCACCATCGGGTAGGAGTGGCGGTCCACGAGGCCGTCGGCCACGAGGGTTCGCAGCGTCTGGCTGAGCATCTTCTCGCTGATCGCCTCGACCTCGCGACGAAGCTCGCCCCAGCGCTTGGTGCCTTCCGCGAGGGTGCATAGGACGAGCACGCCCCACCGACTCATCACATGGTCGAGCACGGTGCGCGTGGGGCACGCGTGCGAGAACACACCGGGTTGTTCGGCGCGGAGATCTGCAAGACTTACCGCCATGCCAGTACCTTACCGAAAGGTGCGTACCCCAAGGTGGGAATGCTTGGTCACGGGCCCGCGCTGAGCGGCATGACGGACCTGCCACTACTCGAAGGAGCACCACCATGACCGTTCTCGTCACCGCCGCTTCCGGGCACCTCGGACACCTGATCGTCGAGCGCCTGCTCGCGCGCGGGGCCGCGCCCGCCGATGTGGTCGCCGGCGCCCGGGTGCCCGAGCGCGCCCAGGTGCCCGACGGCGTCCGCGTGGTCGAGCTCGACTACGACCGCCCCGAGACGCTCCCGGCAGCGCTCGACGGCGTCGCAACCCTCGTGCTCGTGTCCGGTTCCGAGGTGGGCCAGCGGGCTCGCCAGCACACCGCGGTGATCGACGCCGCGAAGGCGGCCGGCGTGGGTCGGATCGTGTACACGAGCCTGTACCGAGCGGACTCCTCCCCGTTGCCGCTCGCGCCGGAGCATGTCGCGACCGAGCAGGCGCTCGCCGCCTCCGGCGTGCCCGCCACGATCCTGCGCAACAACTGGTACTCCGAGAACTACGCCCCGGACGTGGAGCGTGCACGCGAGACCGGCATCCTCGCCTCAGCCACGGGGTCCGGACGCGTCGCGAGCGCGAGCCGCGAGGATCTGGCCGACGCGGCCGCCGTCGTCGCTCTCGACGACACCCACGCCCACAAGACGTACGAGCTCTCCGGCGACGTCGCATGGGACTACACCGAGCTGGCGAACGCCATCGGCGGAGCGCTGGGGCGCGAGGTCACCTACCAGCCGCTGACGTCCGAGCAGCAGCTCGAGGCGCTCCAGGCCGCGGGCCTGGACGAGGGCACCGCAGGATTCGTCGCCGCCCTCGACGCCGGGATCGCCGCCGGCGCCCTCGACTCCGACGATCGCACCCTCAGCACCCTCATCGGTCGCCCGACCACCCCGCTCGCCGACACCCTCGGCGCCCTCTCCTGAGGCCCGCCGCCTCGCCGGGCCCTCCCCGGCTCGGCGAGGCGATCGGAGACAATGGCGCCATGGTGGAGAAGAGTCTCTGGACGCAACAGGTCGAGCAGAACCCCGAGCACTCGCACTGGTACATCCAGCGGTTCAAGGCCATGGCGGATGCCGGGCAGGACCTGCACGGCGAGGCCCGGATGGTCGATGCGATGGTGGGACGCGGCGCGCGCGTGCTCGACGCCGGGTGCGGTCCGGGTCGGCTCGGCGGCGAACTCGCCCGGCGCGGCCACACCGTGGTGGGCGTGGACGTGGACCCGGTGCTGATCGAGGCGGCGCAGGCCGAGCACCCCGACGCCACCTGGATCACGCAGGACCTCGCCGAGCTCGACCTCGCCGGCGAGCGGTTCGACGTGGTCGTCTCCGCCGGCAACGTCATGACGTTCCTGGCACCCAGCACCCGCGGCCTGGTGCTCTGCAACCTCGCCACCGTGCTCGCCGAGGGCGGGCGCCTCGTCGCCGGTTTCGGCGCCGGCCGCGGCTACCCGTTCGAGGAGTTCTTCGACGATGCGCGCGACGCCGGCCTGACCCTCGACGTCGCACTCTCCACGTGGGACCTGCGTCCGTGGCAGCCGGACTCCGAGTTCCTGGTCGCGGTGTTACGACAGTCGTGACGCCGACGACTGGGCGTGCACCTCCTGCGGCTCACCGGCCCGCAGGTCGAGCGTGTGAGGTTCGCCCGATCCCACGGCCACCTGCACCGAGATGTCCCGGGCGGCTGTCAACCGCGCTTCCGTGAGCGTCCCCGCTGCCCAGGTGAGGTCGACCTGTACGCCGCCGCGAGCGCGCAACCCCCGCACAGATCCGGTCCGCCACCGCCTCGGCAGCGCGGGCAGCAGCCGGATCACGTCGGTATGCGACTGCAGCAGCATCTCGGCGATCCCGGCCGTCACACCGAAGTTGCCGTCGATCTGGAACCAGGCGGGTGGGTGCAGGCAGAACAGGTTCTCCTCGACCGACTCCCGGAGCATGATGTCGAGACTCTCCAGCGCAGCGTCGCCGTCGCCGAGTCGAGCCCACAGCGAGACCAGCCACGCCCGGCTCCAGCCGGTGTGGCCACCGCCGGCCGCGAGTCGAGCCCGCAGCGAGGCGCGAGCCGCCTCTGCGAGCTCCGGCGCAGACCAGTGGTCGATCTCGCCTCCCGGGAAGACGCCGTACAGGTGCGACATGTGGCGATGCCCCGGCTCTCCCTCGCCGCGCGGCGTCGCCCATTCCAGCAGCCGGCCATCCTCGCCCACCGGGATGTCTGGGAGGTGCGAGGACGCCTCGCGAGCCGCGGCCGCAACCTCGTCATCTGCCAACCCCAGCCGGAGCGCCGCGGCCTCGAGGTTACCGAATAGCTCCCGCACCAGCCACAGGTCCATCGTCACCATGGCATCGACCGCGGCCACACGGCCACGCTCGTCGATGAACCCGTTCTCGGGCGACGTGGATGGCGCCGTCACCAGCTTGCCCTGAGTCGGCCCCGGCCGCGGATCACGCACAAGGAGGTGCAGCACGAACTCGGCGGCACCACGCAGCGTCGGCCACACGACGCCGGCGAGGAAGGTCTCATCGGGCGCGAAGCGCTCGTGCTCAACCAGATGCGCAGCCAGCCACACACCACCCATCGGCCACAGCGCGAACGACGGCGCTCCCGTGCCCGCGCCGACCGGCCAGCTCGTGCGCCACAGGTCGACGTTGTGGTGCGTCACCCAGCCCGGCGCACCGTAGATCTCCCGTGCTGTGGTCGATCCGGAGTCGACCAGTGAGGTCACCAGATCGACCAGCGGCTCGTGACACTCCGCCAGCGCGGTGACCTCAGCCGGCCAATAGTTCATCTGCGTGTTGATGTTGACGGTCCAGTCGGAGCACCATGGCGGGCGGCGCATCTCGTTCCAGATCCCTTGCAGGTTGGCAGCCTGCGTGCCGGGCCGGGAGGAGCCGGCGAGTAAGTACCGGCCGAGGTCGAACAGTCGCTCGATCAGCTCGTCGTCGGCGCCGCCGGCCTGCACCTGGGTGAGCCTGACATCCAGCGCCGCGCGCTCCGTATCGGGATCCGTCAGCTGCAGGACCACGCGGTCCTGCAGCGCCGCGTGATCTGTCACGCTCCGCTCACGGAGGATCGCCCAGTCGGTGCCCGCGACCGTGACCGCGTCATCGACCGCGCGGGTGAGCACGGCGTCGACATCTTGTCCCGGCGGGGTGCGCCAATCGCTGAAGGAGTCGGCCGCGGTGAGCACGAGCGTGACCGCATGGGCCTCTCGCACCACCAAGGTGCCGTCATCGACCTCGACCCGGCCGCCGTCGACGATCCCGGCGAGATCGATCGCGAACACGATCCCCTCGACGTCGGCGTAGCTGACCGGCTCGGCTCCCT
>NZ_JBMDXJ010000116.1:0-6349 GCF_048594945.1 Pseudactinotalea sp.
ACGCTGCGTAGGCGCTCTCGCGCCGGGTGGGCAGCGTCGAGGGGAAGACCTTGAGGGCCTCCTCGAGCTCGACCTGCGCCTCACCGTTGTGACGGGCCCGCTCCAGCAGCACGGGAAGCACGTCGATGTTGTGCGTGCCGAAGACGACGTCGACCCACGGAGCTCGTTCGACGATGCCCGCCTTGTCCTGCTGGGCCAGGCAACCGCCGACGGCGATCTGCAGGCCTGGTCGCTCCTTCTTCAGTCCGGCGAGCTGCCCGAGGTTGCCGTACAGCCGCCCGGCGGCGTTCTCGCGAACCGCGCAGGTATTGATCACCACCACGTCGGCCCCGGCGGCCTCGCCCAGCAGCGAACCCGCGCCGGCGGTGTCGGCCTGGACGTACCCGGCGTCCTCGAGCAGCCCCGACATCCGCTCGGAGTCGTGGGCATTCATCTGGCAGCCCAACGTACGCACCAGGTAGGTGCGCTGTGTGGGCTCGGCGACGGTCACGACCGGCGATTCTACGTCCCGGCGGGCCGCGCGAGTCCGACACCGTGCCTGCCGGGAACCGTGTCCGTTCTGTGACCGTTCCGCGTGACTCAGGAAACACTGACGAGATAGGTTGCCAACCATGTCAGTCGAGGATGTGACGCCGGTCACCGACGAGCCGTCGGACCGCGAACCTGAAGACGCGATGCCGGCTCCGAGCCACGAGCCCTTGATCGTGCTGAGTGGCGTGCAGAAGCACTTCGGTGATCTGCACGTGCTGAGGGACATCGAGCTCACCGTGCGCAAGGGCGAGGTCGTGGTGGTTCTGGGGCCCTCGGGATCCGGCAAGTCCACGTTGTGCCGTGCGATCAACCGGCTCGAGCCGATCGACGAGGGCGAGATCACGCTCGACGGCGAGCCGCTCCCCCTCGAGGGCAAGGCGCTCGCCCGCCTGCGTGCCGACGTCGGCATGGTGTTCCATTCGTTCAACCTGGTCGCGCACAAGTCGATCCTCGAGAACGTCACGCTCGGCCCGATCAAGGTGAAGAAGGTCAAGCCGGCCGAGGCGAAGAAGCACGCGATGGAGCTGCTCGAGCGCGTCGGCGTGGCGAACCAGGCTGAGAAGCTGCCGGCGCAGCTCTCGGGCGGGCAGCAGCAGCGCGTGGCCATCGCGCGGGCTCTGGCGATGCAGCCGAAGGCGATCCTGTTCGACGAGCCCACGTCGGCTCTCGACCCCGAGATGGTCAACGAGGTTCTCGACGTCATGGTCTCGCTCGCCAAGGAGGGCATGACGATGATCGTGGTGACCCACGAGATGGGCTTCGCGCGCAAGGCCGCGGACCGGGTGATCTTCATGTCGGACGGCCAGATCGTCGAGGAGGCCGAGCCCGAGTCGTTCTTCACGAACCCGCAGAGCGACCGAGCCAAGGATTTCCTCGGCAAGATCCTCACCCACTGAGTTTCAGCACGACCGCAACCGAAGGAGAAGACATGCGGAAATCACGACTCACCATGGTGGCGGGTGTGCTCGCCGTGGGCGCCCTCGCCCTGGCTGGCTGCCAGTCTGGCGGAGGCGACGACGGCATCACGATCGGCATCAAGTTCGACCAGCCGGGTCTGGGCTTCCAGGATGGCAGTGAGTACACCGGCTTCGACGTCGATGTGGCCACCTACGTGGCCGACAAGCTCGGCTACTCGGCGGACCAGATCGAGTGGGTCGAGGCCATCTCGGCCAACCGCGAGACGATGCTCGAGAACGGCCAGGTCGACATGATCTTCGCGACGTACTCGATCACCGACACCCGCCAAGAGGTCGTCGACTTCGCCGGGCCGTACTTCATCGCCGGTCAGGACCTGCTGATCCGCAGCGAGGACGCCGGCACGATCACCGGCCCGGAGACGCTGAACGGCCTCGACCTCTGCTCGGTGTCCGGCTCCACATCGGCCCAGCGCGTCAAGGACGAGTTCGCCGAGGAGGTCAACCTCGTCGAGCAGCCGGGTTACAGCCAGTGCGCCCAGTTCCTGCTGGACGGCAGCGTCGACGCCGCCACCACCGACGACATCATCCTCGCGGGCCTCGCCGCGTCACAGGGCGATGGCAACCTGCAGGTGGTCGGCAACCCGTTCTCCACGGAGAACTACGGCGTCGGCATCGCGGAGGGCAGCGACCTCTGCGAGGACATCAACGCCGCGATCAGCGAGATGATCGAGGACGGTTCGTGGGAGGCCGCTGTCACCAGCAACACCGAGGGCACCGGCTACACCGCATCGGACGCGAACCCGCCGACGGTGATGGCTGACTGCTCCGGCACTCCCTGATCTGAGGCAGCCGGGGGCGTCGCGAGTCGCGCCGCCCCCGGATCTGTCCTTGTCCGTCTGACCGACCTGCAGGAGCACACGTGGGCGACTTCCTCGAGGTGCTGTCGAACTACGACATCGCCGGGGCGTTCTGGGTGAACATCAGGCTGGCGTTCTTCGCCGGCATCTTCGGACTGATCCTCGGATCGCTCCTGGCACTCATGCGCGTCTCACCGGTACCGAGCATGCAGTGGATCGGCTCCAGCTACGTGACGCTGTTCCGGAACACCCCGCTCACCATCATCATGGTGTTCTGCATCTCGGTGCTGTGGTCCGTGATGGGGATCCGGCTCTCGAGCGACTTCACGGCCAACTTCTTCTGGCTCGCCGTGCTCGCCCTGACGGTGTATCACGCGGCCTTCTTCTGCGAGGCGATTCGCTCCGGTGTCAACACCGTGCCGGTCGGCCAGGCGGAGGCAGCCCGAGCGATCGGTCTCCCGTTCCTGGCTGCGGCCCGGCTGGTGATCTTTCCGCAGGCGTTACGCGGATCGATCGCGCCGCTCGGCAACACCCTGATCGCGCTGATCAAGAACACCACCGTCGCCGCCGCGGTCTCGGTTCCTGAAGTCGCGATCCTCATGAGGGAGATGCAGGAGAACGAGAGCAATTACGTGATCCCGATCTTCATGACCATCGCCGTCGGCTTCGTGATCATCGTCATCCCCGTCGGCCTGCTGGCGACGTTCCTCTCCCAGAAGCTGGCGGTGTCGCGATGAGCGCTCAGACGGTTCTGTTCGACGCGCCGGGTCCGAAGGCTCGCCGCAATACCGCGATCGCCAACGTCGCGGCCGCTGTCGCGCTCCTCGGCGTGCTCGCCTTCGTCGCGGTGAAGATGGGCGAGAAGGGCCAGTGGTCCCCCGCCCTGTGGGGCAAGCTGATCGAAGCCTCCACGTGGCAGCACTACTTCCTCCCCGGTCTGCAGGCGACGCTGATCGCGGCCGCAGTCTCGGTGGTCGGAGCTCTGGCGTTCGGCTTCATCTTCGGCCTCGGACGCCTCGCGAGCAACCGGGTCATCCGGTGGTTCTGTGGTCTCGTGGTCGAGTTCTTCCGGGCTGTCCCGGTGCTGATCATGATGATCGCCGGTTGGCTACTGTTCACGCGGACCATCCCCGGGATCGTGCCGGCCAGTCAAGCGCCGTTCGTCGGCGTGATCATCGGTCTCACGCTCTACAACGGCTCCGTGATCGCGGAGCTGATCCGCTCAGGTGTGCACGGTCTGCCGAAGGGCCAGCGCGAAGCAGGACTGGCGATCGGCATGACCCGCGGCAAGTCGATCTGGAACATCGAGCTGCCGCAGGCGATCGTGGCGATGCTGCCCTCGCTGGTCAGTCAGTTCGTGGTCATCCTCAAGGACACCGCGCTCGGCTCGATCGTCACCTACACCGAGTTGTTGCGCAACGCGACGATTCTCGGCGGTCGCGGCGGTCTGCTGCAGATTCTCATCGGCGTGGCCGTGGTGTTCATCGTCATCAACTGGCTGCTGTCCAAGACGGCCGAGTGGCTGGCCCGCCGTGTCAGCAGTCGCACGAGCGGCCGCACCCGGCCCCAGGCTCCCAGTGCCGTGGTGGCTGGGCCTGGCGGCGGTGGTGGCGGCGTGGCGGCACCTCACCGCGAGTAGCCGATCGCGACCGGTCGCGACTGGTCACTCCTCGGCGTTCTCTGCCCGCATCGCCTCGTCGATGACCCGATAGCTGATCCCCGCCGGGTGTCCCTTTCGGGCGAGCATGGCGGCCAGGCGGCGCTTCTTGACCTCGGGCTCGAGGTTGGTCATCGAGCGGAGCCGCTTCTCGACGACACGCCGCGCCGCTGCTTCCTCCTCGTCGGGGTCGACGGCGTCGAGCGCCTGCGCGGCCGCCTCCCCCTCGATGCCCTTGCGCTTGAGCTCGACGGCGAGCGCGCGGCGCGCCAGGCCGCGTTCGCTCTGGCGCGTGCGCACCAGCATCGCCGCGTACTCGGCGTCATCGATCAGGCCGACCTCTTCGAACCGGTCGAGCACACGGTCCGCGACGTGGGCAGGCACGTCCTTCCGTGCCATCGCCTCCGCGAGCTGGCCGCGCGACCGCGCGGAATGGTTGAGCTGGTTGAGCGCGACCGTGCGCGCGACTTCCTCGACGTCGGGCTCCGCATCGACCGCGGCCGCGCCGGTGATCGGTGGCTCCTGCGCAGGCGCCCGACCGCGCCCTCCGCGGCGTCGTGGCCGGGCGGAGTCGCGGCCCTGCCTGCCCTCGCCTGCACCAGCCTCGGGTCCCACGGGTCCGTGGCCATCCTCGCCTGCCACGCGCGTGGCGTGCTCGAACACCCGGCGGGCTCGCTCCAAGCGCTGCTCGTGCGTCTGATGCTCCGCGTCAGTCATCGGTCACCCCCATCGCCGCACGGATGAGCTCAAGATCGTGCTGGTCGATCTCGATCACGCCGCGCCGGAACACGTACCCCCAGTGCCGAGAGTCCGTGACCATGTGCAGGTCCTCAAGCAAGGGCCGGATCGGGGCCTCGTGCGCGTCGACGAACCGGACGTCGCGCCGCCACGGCTGGAAGTCCTCGGACACGGTGGACTGGTACGCCTCGTCATCGGTCACCTGGCCGATCGCGGTGAACGCCTGCACCGGCGCCCCGTCCGGGTAGTCAGTGCGCGGCGAGTAGAAGGCGATCCAGTCGCCTCGGTGCATCTTCCGCAGCGCCCACGGCTTGCCGTGGTTGGCCTGTGTGAAGCCGCCCTCGACGCCCCGCAGCACGTGGCTGCGGCTGACGGTGTTCACCCATGCGGTCATCGTGACGACGTCTCGAGCCGAGGCTCGCCGGCCGGCGCAGCGCGATCGTGCGCCGCACCGGCTGCCGATCTCAGAAGTCGACCGTGACGGCCTTGGCCGGCTTGCCCGACTCCGCCGCCGCCTCGGCTGCGGCCTGCTCGGGCCGTACCCCGATGCCGAGCTTGACCTTGATCTTCTCCTCGATCTCGATCGCGAGATCCGGGTTGTCCTTGAGGAACTGGCGAGCGTTCTCCTTGCCCTGGCCGAGCTGGTCACCCTCGTAGGTGAACCACGACCCGGACTTGCGCACGATGCCGTGCTCGACGCCGAGGTCGATGAGGCTGCCCTCGCGGGAGATGCCAACGCCGTAGACGATGTCGAACTCGGCCTGCTTGAACGGCGGGGCCATCTTGTTCTTCACGACCTTCGCCCGGGTGCGGTTGGCCACCGCATCGGTGCCGTCCTTGAGCGTCTCGATGCGGCGCACGTCGATGCGGACCGAGGCGTAGAACTTGAGCGCCTTGCCACCGGTGGTGGTCTCGGGCGAGCCGAAGAACACGCCGATCTTCTCGCGGAGCTGGTTGATGAAGATCGCCGTCGTACCGGAGGCCGAGAGCGCACCGGTGATCTTGCGCAGCGCCTGCGACATCAGGCGGGCCTGGAGACCGACGTGCGAGTCACCCATCTCGCCCTCGATCTCGGCCTTGGGCACGAGCGCCGCGACCGAGTCGATGACGACGATGTCGAGCGCACCGGAGCGGATCAGCATGTCCATGATCTCCAGCGCCTGCTCACCGGTGTCCGGCTGGGACACGAGCAGCGCATCGGTGTCGACGCCGAGCTTCTTGGCGTACTCGGGGTCGAGCGCGTGCTCGGCGTCGATGAAGGCCGCGATGCCGCCGTTGCGCTGGGCGTTGGCGACCGCGTGCAGCGCCACCGTGGTCTTACCGGAGGACTCGGGGCCGTAGATCTCAATGATGCGGCCGCGCGGGAGTCCTCCGATGCCGAGCGCGACGTCGAGGGCGATCGACCCGGTCGAGATGACCTCGACCGGCGGGCGGGTGTCGTCGCCGAGGCGCATCACCGAGCCCTTCCCGAACTGGCGGTCGATCTGACCGAGAGTGGCCTCGAGGGCCTTGGAGCGATCTGCGAGCGGAGCTGCCATGTGAGGTTCCTTCTTCTCGGGCTGTTGCGGTGCAACCGCCATCGGGCTTGGTTCTGGTCTGGTTTCCGGGATACGCCCTCGCCGAGCGCTGACCCGTCAGTGACGCTATGT